>JAGHUR010000008.1 GCA_018064745.1 Candidatus Fiminaster equi | reverse complement strand
GAAACTTTGTTGATACAAGGCGCTAAACACATGCCCATATGGTAGTAAAGACATGGTTCATTTGGAACGTTTCTACACTTCCTTGTTGGGAACAATTTATTAAGCAAATCTATGACAGAATAAGCGTAACTAGAAGTTGGAAATGGACCAAAATAATAGTAGTTTTTATCCTTGTCATTTCTGGCGATTTTTAGGTATGGATCATTCTTCTTTTTTAGGGCAATGTATGGGTAGTGTTTTGCGTCTTTCAAAAGTATGTTATATCTTGGGTAATATTGATGGATTAAATTGAGCTCTAAAATGAAGGCTTCTTTATCTGTTTTTGTGATGATAGTTTCAAAGTGATCAACATGGCTCACCATTGCTGCAACTTTACCTACTTGAGGACGTAAAAAATACTGAGAAACTCTATTAAAAAGATTCTTAGCTTTTCCTACATAAATTACCTTGTTATCTTTATCCTTCATGAGGTAACAACCAGGTCTGCGTGGAAGTAATGGAATTGCAACTTTTACTGCTTCTGTCATTTTAAAATTACCACCGTTGCTCCTGTTGCACCTTCAAAGGATTCACCATATCGATATGATTCAACAAATGAACAAGTGTCCAAGTAGTCTCTAACTGCTTGTCTAAGTGCTCCTGTTCCCATTCCGTGTATGATTCTCACTTCTTTGAAGTGTCTAAGCAAACAATCATCTAAATATTTAGCAAGTTCTGGAATTGCTTCATCAATATGTTTTCCAATTAAGTTAAGTTCAAGTTTTACTTGTGATTTGCCCATGACTAAATCATCAACATTTTGTTTTGATCTTTTCTTTGCTTCTGGAACTACAGAAACTTTTCTTAACTTATTAAGAGTTGATTTAACAGACATTCCATCTGTTGTAATAATTTCAACTTTATCTTTATTAATCTTCACCACTTTACCAATCAAAGAAAGCTCTGCAACTTCAACATAATCATTTAAATTAATTTCGTCATCCTCTGCTTCAAATGTTTCATTTCCTTCTGCCATTTTAGAAAGCTTTGTTTTTGCCTCAATTAATTCATGTGTTTTAGCGTGAGGATTATTCATAACTTTTAAAGCATCATCAATTTCTTTCTTTGCCTTGGCAATCATTTCTTGCTTTGTTTCTTCAACGTCACTTAAAAGATTTTCCTTCTTGCTTTGTAAGACTTCGTTTTGATAGTTAATATCTTTTGTCTTACCCTCAAGTAAACGTTTATCTTCTTTTAGTTTCTTATTTAGTTGTTCATTTTCATGAAGAACATTATTGAGTTTATCTAAAACATCGGAAATTGATCTATTACTTGTCTTTGACAAGTTTTTCTTAGCAGATTCAATTACTTCTTTATCTAAGTGATAACGAATTGCCATCTCAAGACCATAAGATCTTCCTGGGAAGCCAATCTTTAATGAATAAGTCGGAAATAATTTCTTATCATCAAAAACCATCATTGCATTTGAAACGCCTTCTCTACGATAGGCATATTCTTTCATTCTCTCAAAGTGTGACGAGATTAATGCAAAACAGTTTTTGTTAAGTAAGAAATCACTTACTGCAAGTGCTAAAGCCTCTCCTTCATTTGGAGAAGTTCCAGTTCCAAGTTCATCTAAAAGGACTAAGTCTTTATGTGTTACAAAGTGTGTAATTGTAGAAAGATTTGAGACGTGTGCAGCGAACGTTGAAAGGTTATCGCTAAGAGATTGATTATCACCAATATCGGCGTAAATTCGTGGAAAATATGCCAGATTTCCTGGCTCTTTTGTAGGAATTGCAATTCCCATTTGGCTCATCATAACCATAAGACCAAGTGTTTTTAAGGCAACTGTTTTGCCACCAGCATTTGGTCCTGAAATAACAATGATTCTTTGTTCTTTATTAAATGTAAAATCGTTAGCAACAACTTTGTCTTCATTAATTAATGGATGACGAGCTCCGACAAGTTCAATAACTTTGTCATCGCTAATATTTGCAACTAAGCAATTATGTTTATTCCCATACATTGCTTTAGCGGCAATAAAGTCTAATTCTCCAATAACATTGTTATTACAATTAATTTCGTTAGAAGAATGTTCCACTAACAAAGTTAGTTCTTTAAGTAAACGATATATTTCTTCTTTTTCTTCAACCTTTAATGAACAAAGTTCATTTGACATCTGAACCAAATTCATTGGTTCGATAAAGGTTGTTTGACCTGAATCTGAAATATCATGAATAATTCCTGGAACTTTAGATTTATTAGCAGTGTCTACTGGTAAAACAAAGTGATCATTTCTGATTGTAATAGTTTGTTCAGTTAAATATTCACTATAGTGTTTGATTAAAGCTCCTGCAATTCTTCTTACTTCAAATTCTTGTTTATGAATTGCATTTCTAATTTTACTTAATGCTAGAGATGCATCATCTTTAATAGATAAATTAGGAGCAATTACTGAATGAATTCTCAATTCAAGATGTGAAATATCGTATAACTTGTTCACTACTTGAATTAAAGAAAAATATAATGATTTCTCAGCTTTTCTAAAGAAATCACTTATCTTTTTTGCGGTTAAAATATCATGTGCAATATGATCAAGTTCTGCAGGTGTTAAGATTCCGCCTTTCTTAGCAGTCTCAATGTATTTTACTAAATCAAAAGATGAAGCAATTGGAAGAGAACCATATCTTAAAATAAATGAAGACATCTCATCCACTAACTTAAGTGATTTAATTGCTTCATCTTTTTCAAGCATTCTTAAAGATAAGATTTTCTTCTTTCCAAGTTCAGTGTTTGAGAATGAAGAAATCTCTTCTAAAACCTTGCTAATCTCTAAAGTACCATATATATCAAGCATATCAATAATGATATCACAGTTTATATCTTGTTATTTATAAAATAATGAATTTTCTACTTCTTAAAATGAGGTCACGAAAAACATATAAAAAAGAGATAAAATTTTTACTTCGTAAAAAATTTATCTAAAAAATATTTTCAGCGAAATCGAGAAATTCC
>JAGHUR010000044.1 GCA_018064745.1 Candidatus Fiminaster equi | reverse complement strand
CAGAATGAAAGAAGTTAAGAAACAGTACATTGAAGTTCACGATCGTCCAGAAGATCAAGACTAAAATTTCTCAAAGGTTGTCGAAAATAAACGACAACCTTTTTCTTTTGTAAAAATATGTTTATAATAGAGGCATGAATTTCAAAAGAAATTTATTTGTTATTACTTCCGCACTTGTGGGTGCATTAGCACTTTCGGGATGTGATTTTGGTATTTCAAAATTTTCTCATTATGAATACATTTACGAAGCCGAAGATAAACACGAAGATATTGAAAAAGAAGGCTATGTAAAGTACGGAAATTATGATTCTTACAAAGTAAAAGATAATAAAGGTGATGAAATGTCACTTGGTTCTGCCTATGAAACTTTTAGAGATTATGGCATGAATTCCAACATTCCAAGCACAGGAGACCAAAAGATTATTGTCGTTCCAGTTTCTTTCTCAGATTATAAGGTTGATAAGCTAAATATAACTGAACAACAATACATTGATAGAATCAATAAAGCTTTCTTTGGAAATTCTAAAAATAATGAGTATGTTTCTGTTGGTGAATACTTTAATAAATCGAGTTACGGAAAATTAAGACTTGATGGAAAAATATGCGACAAGATTTATGAGTTCCCACTTAGCGTTAGCGACATTAAAGAAAAGAAATTACATAGAGATGCCTTAGCAACAGATTATTATAAGAAAGTAATTGATTGGTATAAGCAAACTTATCCTGAGGATGATATTTCAAAATATGAAATACCAGGCCTTAAAACAGGCAAAAACATTGCTATTTACATGGTTTACACTTACCCAAGTGAAGAAAAAACTGAAGAAGATACAGAAAACTTCTTCTGGGCTTACACTTTTAGTGATGTGCCTCTTTCATGGTCTTCTTATTCATTCTCAGTTCCAGAATACGATGAACCTGATGCACATACTTATATTCACGAAACAGGACACTTACTAGGCTTAAATGATTATTACCCAACTTTAGCTCCAAAAAATAAAGATACAGTGGTGATTGAGCCAACAAGTTTTATTGATATGATGGATGCCTCCGTAGGAGATGAAACAGGATTCTCTAAAATGTATCTTGATTGGACTAGACCATATTACGTTACAGACAATTGTGAAATTCAAATTAAACCATTTACTGAATCAGGAGATTTAATTTTGCTTTCAAATAATTGGAATAAAACAGTTTTTGATGAGTATTACTTACTCGAATTTTATACTCCAACTTATTTGAATGCTCATGATGTTTCATTCGGAAATAACTTAGCAAAATTACCTAAGATTCCTGGCATCAAAGTTTATCATGTTGATGCAAGACTTGCCTTTATTACATCAAGCGGAAAAGTACCAATTGAGTATTGCAAGGATGGTACATTTGGAACCACATCTTCAAACGTTGGATATGCCCACGATAACAACACTTACGATAACCCAAATAAGTTCCAAAAAAATTACTTATATCAGCTCATATTAAACAATCCACCAAAGGAACAATCCGTCTGTGCAACCGACGCAAACTTGTTTAGAGTAGGGGATGAAATTCCAGCATTAAAGTTCAATCAAGGTGATGAATTTTTATATCAAATTACAATAAATTCATTACAATTCTCTGGATCTTCAATAAAGTTCGAAAAAATTAAAAAACACGCGAAATAACTGGGAAAACATAGGGATTTTTAAAATCTAGTTCCCAGTTTTTTTCTTTATTTATAAATAATATTTAAAATATTTGTTGACAATCTATATATAGATAGTAAAATCTTACTCGACACACGATAAGGGCCGTTGAGCCCTAATTAATTACCGGAAATATGGTACACCGGAGAATGTGTGCAATAAAATAGAATCATTGAAAGGAGGACAATCAATGCCAACTATTAATCAATTAGTTAAACAAGGTCGTTCAAGATTAGTGAAGAAGTCCAAATCACCAGCTCTTGGTAAAAGATGGAACTCACTTAAATCAACATCAAGCGATCAACCATCCGCACAAAAGAGAGGTGTTTGTACCCGTGTCGGCACAATGACACCAAAGAAACCAAACTCAGCTCTTAGAAAATACGCTCGTGTCAGATTATCAAACGGATATGAAGTCACAGCATACATCGGTGGTGAAGGACACAACTTACAAGAGCACTCCACAGTCATCATTCGTGGTGGCCGTGTTAAAGACTTACCAGGTGTTCGTTACCACATCGTTCGCGGTACTCTTGACTGTGCTGGTATCGAAGCTCGTCGTCAAGGCAGAAGCTTATACGGAACCAAACGTCCAAGAAAAGCCGAATAGTTATTTAGAAAGGAGAAAACAATATGCCACGTAAAGGTAAAGTCGCAAAACGTCAAGTTTTGCCAGATCCAATTTATAATTCAAAATTGGTCACTGCATTAATCAATCGTATTATGATTGACGGAAAAAGAGGCACTGCTCAAACCATTCTTTATAACGCCTTCAAGAGAATTGAAGAAAAGTCTGGAAAACCAGCAATGGATGTCTTTGCAACCGCAATCAACAACATTATGCCAGAAGTCGAACTAAAAGTTCGTCGTATTGGCGCAGCCAACTACCAAGTCCCTGTTGAAGTTTCAGCAGAACGTAAAGTTACTTTAGGACTTCGTTGGTTAGTCACCTATGCCCGTTTAAGAAACGAAAAATCAATGGAAGAAAAACTTGCCAATGAAATTATCGATGCTGCAAACGGAACAGGTGCATCAGTTAAGAAAAAAGAAGATACACACAAGATGGCAGAAGCCAACAAGGCTTATGCTCATTACCGTTGGTAATAGGAGAAATATGTTATGTCACGTCAATACGATTTACAACATACACGTAACATCGGTATCATGGCTCACATCGATGCCGGTAAAACTACTACCACAGAACGTATCCTTTATTTCACAGGTAAAATCCACAAAATTGGTGAGACACA
>JAGHUR010000026.1 GCA_018064745.1 Candidatus Fiminaster equi | reverse complement strand
GTCTAGGACAAGAAACATAGAAACCGTCTTTTCTAAATCTATAATAAATATTACGTTGAAATCGTTTAGAAACGAAAACATTATACTGTTTTCCTTTATAGATATAGATAAATGCTGGAGTTTCCATATTATTCATTTTACAACAAAATTAAATGTTGTTAGAATACTCATATGCAAAAAATATTGATCAGTGCTTGCCTTGTTGGAGAAAAGTGCAACTACAAAGGCGAAGGAAAATACAATCCAAACGTTGAAAAACTCAAAGAAAAATATGAGTTAGTTTTATTCTGCCCTGAAGTAGAAGGCGGACTTAAAACTCCTAGAGTTCCAACTGAAATCAAAGGTAGCCAAGTTGTTATGTAAAATGGCAAAAATGTAACCAAAAACTTTGAAACTGTGGCTAACAACTCATTAATGCTCTGCCAATACTTAGGAATTACAAAAGCAGTACTTAAAGAAAATTCTCCAAGCTGTGGAACTCATATGATTCATAACGGTTACTTCATGGACCGCTTGATTCCAGGAATGGGAGTTACAGCAAGACTATTAAAATCTAAAGGAATTGAAGTCTATAGCGAAGACGAGATAGATAAATTACTTTAGTAAATGAAAAAAAGATAACCAATTAAACAAAACGGTTGTCTTTTTCTTTTACAACGCAAATGCAACGCAAACGTTTCCGTTGCAAAATAATTATCTTTTTGTTATAATCTTTACGAGGTTAAACCTATGATAACTGAATCTAAATATTGTGAACTTAAAGAAAATATGACAACGTCATATCTCAAAACAGTTTCAGCTTTTGCAAACTATTTTGATGGCATGATTATTTTTGGTATTTCTGATTCTGGAGACATCGTTGGAATTAAAAATAAAAGAGATTTTTTACTTGATATCGAAAATCAAATTAACAATTCTATTTCACCAAGACCTGATTTTAACTTAATTATGAATTCAGATGACACGATAACACTTTTAATTAAAAAAGGTCCTTTTACTCCTTATTACTATAATCACAAAACATACAAACGTAATGACACCTCGACAGTTGAAGTTAGTGAGCTTGAACTTAGAAGACTTTGTCTAGAAGGCACAAACACATCATATGATGAACTTCCAATAAAAAACAAAAATTTAACATTCGAAACTTTATCAAAATACTTTAAAGATATTGCAGGTATTTCTGAATTTTCACTTGATATTCAAAAAAGCCTAAAGCTTTACAAAGACGATTCATATAACAATGCAGCATCCCTACTTTCAGATTCAAATAATTTTTATGGAGTTGATATCGTTCAATTCGGCGAATCAGAAAATATTTTTAAAGACAGATTAACATTAAATAACTGTTCACTTTTAAAACAATATCAAGATGCGATGAAGATGTTTGATCGCCTTTACTCTTTTGATGAAATAAAAGATGGCGAAAGAAAGAAAGTTGAACTCATTCCAAGGGAAGCTTTTAGAGAAGCTTTAGCAAACGCTATTGTCCACCGCGTTTACGATGTAAACGCTAATACAAAAATTTCTATGTATTACGATAAAATTGTTATTTCTTCTCCTGGTGGTCTTTTACCAAACTACTCTAAAGAAGATTATTTAAATGGAAGCTATTCATTAATTAGAAATAACATCATTGCATTTATCTTCCTAAGATTAAACATTATTGAAGAATATGGAACAGGAGTTAGAAGAATCAGAAGAGCATATCAAGATTCCTTAATAAAACCTTCATTTGATATAACTGAAAACTGTATCACTGTAACACTTCCAACATTCAATAAAAAAGATCTTAATGTTTGCGAGGCGGATACATTACAAAGATTAGATAAATATGTTTCTTACACAAGAAGCCAAATTGAAAAGATTACTGGTTATTCAAAAGACAAAGTAATCAGAATTATTAACTCATTAATTTTAAAAGGTTACATGCAAAAAACAGGTAACAACAAATCAATAATGTATATGCTTAAGCTTTAATATTAAAGCTGTTTTCTAACCAATTATAACCACTTGGGAATAATTCTCTCCAAGTACATTCATGATGAACCCAGCCTTCAAGGATTTGGGTTTTTATTTTATTCCTTGGATAGCCTCTTTTTGTGAGTTCTACTTTAATATATGGAACATATTTTGCGATGATAGATTCATCTCCACCAGAGCCTTTTCTTTCTGCTCCATGAGTGCCTCCGGATGCAATGTAAAGGTAAGGCAAATTCTCTAAAATAATTGGGTTTTCCTGGAGATATTTCTCAAAAAACCCAGCAGAATACACTTTAAATGCTGGAGAAAAGACATACGCTTTTCCAAAGATTTCCTTATAGGTAAGTGCAATGTAAAGTGACATAATTCCGCCCATTGATGAACCACCTATTGACGTGAATTCTCTTCCTTGTTTAACGTTGTAATTTTTGTTCACATAAGGCATAACTTTGTTTATTAAAAAGTCACAATATTCTTCGCCACATGGCTTACGAACATATGAAGCATTTTTACCATACTTAGTCCAAGCTCTTGGAGAAAGTTCATCAATTCTTTTTACGCCACCATGATCTACTCCAACAACGATGGAATCTCTAACAATTTCATTTAGATTCCACATCTCCATACTCTTATCAAAGTAATTGAAAATGTTTTGACCATCATGCATGTAAATAACTGAATATTTTTTATCTTTATTGTAGTCGTCCGGTGTCCAGATTCTCACTATTCTTTTTGTGCCTAAAAAAGGTAGTTCAACAATATCTAAATGTCCGGTTGTAATTTTGCTATTCATTTCTTTCTTTATAACAAATTAATGTTTCGTATGGAACTAATGATGTTTTTCTTCCAAGTTCCTTATGAGAATTGATTGTATCTAAATAAACTTTATAACCTAACAAATCAACAATGTTTGCTCCACCATTTCTAAATCCATTTACGTGGAAAATCTTATAGATTCTATTTGTATCTTTATCAGCGAGTTCATATGAAATCATATTTCCTCTTTCTGATTCAACATTTACTAAGGTATTAAGTCCTTTTTCTAATGCAACTTCATAAACATCTTGTTTAAATTTAATGAGTTTTTGAAAGTTCTTAAACATATCATAATTTTTAATCTTTAATGAATAATCAAGTTCGTTAATTTCATATGAAGAATTATAGGAGTTTTCAACGCCTTTCTTACTTCGTAAGAATTCTTCACCTGCCAGCATGAAAGAAATACCATTTGATGTAAACACAATAGAATGTGCCATCATTGATACTTTTTTAATTTCGGCTTCGTCTTTAAAATTGCAGGCAATTAATTTGTCATACATTGTGTGATTATCATGACATGTAACATAGTTAACTTGAGTATTTGGATCATCAAAACCTTCGCCCATTCCAGAAATTGTTCCTTGAATAGCTGCCATTACTTGTTCAGTTTCGCCTTCATCTGGTAGATACTTGGAATTTCCAATCCATCCAGAGTAGGTTGGTTCGCATGCTAAATGGACTAAAGTTTCTCTTATTTTGTCATTAAATGCTCCGTATCCTTTGTATAAAGGAACATTGGCTTGATTACAGCTTAATCTAAATGGAAGAGCACTTCCTCCACCGCACCAAGGTTCACCAAAAATAACAATATTTTTATTAAATTCATGCAAATTCTCCGCTAATTTCTCCATTGTTTTTAAATCATGGAGCCCCATTAAGTCGAATCTAAATCCACCTAATTTGTATTCTTTAGCGAAGAACATTACTGAATCAATCATAAACTTTCTCATCATCGGAAGTTCTGACGCAGTTTCATTGCCACATCCTGAGCCATTTGATAATGTTCCATCACGATGATATCTGAAATAATAACCAGGCATAATAACATCGAAATTGCTTCCTGGTGCACCATTCATATGATTAAAGACTACGTCCATAATAATATTGATTCCAGCATCGTGATATTTTTTCACCAATTGCTTAAACTCAAAAATTCTTGTATAGCCGTTTTCAGGTTTGGTTGAATATGCACCTTCAAGTACGTTGTAGTTAATTGGGTTATAACCCCAGTTAAATGAAGGATTAAATTCATCATTTGCTTGGTCAAAAATTGGGAGTAATTCCACTGCATTTACACCAAGCTCTTTAATGTGGTCAAAACCAGTTGAAACGGTTTTACCGTTTTCTTGGTATGTTGTGCCTTCAATTTGAGCACCAACAAATGTCTTTTCAAATTTTCTAATTTTCTTGTTAGTTGTCCAAGTTTTTGAAGACGTTAAATCTGCAATATGAGTTTCGTAAATTGTTAAGTGTTTTGGATTAATTGGATTAATTTCAATATTCTTGAATCCTGCTGGATTTGCTTTCTCAAAATTAACAATCATTCCTCTAAGTCCATTTACGCCTGCTGATTTAGCATATGGATCAACTACTTCTGCTTGATGATGAAGAGCGTTTGTAACAATGTAAGTGTAATATTTTCCATCAAGATTCTTTTTAATTGTGACAGAGAAAACACCATGTTCATCTTTAACCATCGGAACTTCAATCATTGGTTTATCTTGACCTTTTTTGCCAAGCACATAACGTGGAGTTCCGTTTCTATAAACTCTTAAAATAATGGAGCTTGAAACAGGAGACCAAACTTTAAAAGTAGTAGCTTTTTTAGTGAAAATCGCCCCTAAATCTCCATTATATTCATATTTTTCTTCAAATTTCTTTGTTCGATAAAGTAAGGCATGAGTGATTGGTTCACGACCAGTTTTCTTTGAAGCTGCAAAATTAACTTCAACTTCATATAAATCATCAAATGAGATATCTTCCTCTGGGGAAAGTTCAAATGAAGTTTCAGTAACTGCCTTATCAAGTTTTACATTTTTGAAGTACTCATTATTCTTGTAAATTGTGAATTCTTTAAATTCATCAGAGGTTGCTACTTCAAATGTGTGGTAATCAGTAAATCTAGCAAAGTGGATAATGTCTAATTTTTCTAACTCTTGGTTATCGAAAACATCATTTAGTCCATCTTTTAGATAGACATGATAAATACCAAACTTATCGTGTTTTAATTTTTTAAATTTAATAACACGGTCTGCACCATCTTTATAATTCCATGAACCTTTTGATTTAATAATTAAACCTAAGTTGTTGTGTTTAACTAAATATGACCAAGTAGATAAAGGAAGGTTTGCGAAAACACCATATTCATCTCTACCACTAAAGTGGTATTCTTTGCCATTTCCTTGTGGAAATTCCCAAAGCCAAAGAGCCCAATTCTTGTAATCAGAATCGTCTCTTTGGTAATGAATTTGGATACATTCCTTGTAAGAGTTTCTAACTGCCATAACTTTTATTAAAAGAATTTTGATAATGCTTTTCCGAGTTGTCTAAAGCCTTGTAATTTGAATCTCCAGTTAACATCGTTAACAACACCTGGAATATTCATACGATGTGTTTTGTTTAAATTTAAAATGTCGGAGACAGATGCAATGACAATTCTTTCTTTTCTACGATATGCATATTTAATAAGTTTTTCACAAAGGTTTTTACCTTCAATATGCATCTCGCCCATTCTCCAAGTAAGATCTGCTTTTTGTTTCTTTGTTAAAGAAGCAATCCATTGGGCGAGTGTTTCGTTATCGTGTGTGGATGTGTAATAGACTTGATTTTCAGTCTCAATATGTTTGTTTAATAATTCATCATCAAAGATGGTGAATTCAATTTCTCTCATTCCAGCAAGCCAAAATGCGTCACGAAGTTGTAAAACTTCTGGACGTAAATCACCTAAATCCTCAACAATAATGTTGATATTTGGGTATTTTTCGAAAAGTCTTCTAAAGAAGCGATGTCCATCTGGGAATCTCCATTCACCATCAACTGCTGTTGGACATTCTGGATTAATTGCCCAGTATGAATCAAATGCTCTAAAGTGATCAATACGAACAATATCGTACATTTTTGAAGCATAATAAAGTCTATCCATCATTGCTTTGAAATCATGTTCATATAAGTAATCCCAATTCCAAATTGGATTGCCCCATCTTTGACCATCTTTACTAAAGTAATCTGGTGGTACACCAGCAATACAAGATGGTTTATTTTCTTTATCTAACATAAAGGATTCTCTATGGAAATAAACATCACTTGAGTCATAACCAACATAGAAAGGAACATCACCAATAATTTGGATGTTATGCTTATTAGCATACTTACGAATTTTGTTCCATTCTTCTGCGAGGATCATTTGAGCAAAGGCGTGTTTTGCTTTAAGGTATGCAAAGTCTTCTTTTCTATCCTTTTCAAAGAATCTCCATTCATTCCAAGAATAACCACAGTTGAATTCCTTTAATGTAATGAATGCTGCGTATTCTTCAATATATGGATTTTCCTTGATAAACTTATCAAGTTTAGCCATATTTTTTGAATCTTTTCTAAAGACTTCAAACGCTTTCCAAATTGCTTGTTCCTTAATGTATCTTGCCTTTTCGTAATCAGCCATTGAACGTTGTCTGACTTTATTTACACGACCAAGTAAATGTCTCTTTTGGAGGTCTTCAATTGAAATGTAAATTTCATCAAATGCGTAAGATGAAAATGGTTGATATGGACTATGTCCATAACCAATTGGATTTAATGGCAAAATTTGCCATAAATCAACTTTGTGGTTAGCAAGCATATCAACAAATTTGAATGCTTCATCAGAGAAGTCTCCAACGCCATATTTTCCTGGTAAGGAAGATACTGCAAGTAAAACGCCATGTTTTCCCATAAAATAAACCTTCTTTAATAATTCGTAGCTTGTCTAGTATGATTAACTTCTAGCTTTGCTAAATAAGCTTGTGTGATATCTTCTGCGTGATAACCTAAAGACAAAACAATATTTAAAAAATATTGCAGTGCTTTAGTGTAATGCACAAGATCATAATGTTCTTTTAAATCAACAATTAGTCTATAAACTTCGTGGAATTGAAGAGTTAATTCCCCTTCATTTTTAGAAAGTTCATATTCCATTTTTTCAGTTTTTAAAGGAATTCCAAGAGAAAGGAAGAAATGCAAACCATCAGCATATTCATCCATTGTAATCTCTTTTGGAGAAGGTCCTTTATTTGACCAAAACTTAAAACATCTTGTTTCGTTGGCAAGTTCACCAATTTCAATGATTAAGGCTAGAAGCCTTTTCTCATGAGTTGATTCATATGTACAGCCATGATTTTTAGCGATTTCTTTATCTAAATCAGCTTGTAAATCATATAGCTTTGCTAGATTAATCTTTTCCGTATTATTCGTTAACTTTCTTTAAGTGCCAGATGTCTCTAACATAGTCTCTGATTGTTCTATCAGATGTAAAGTAACCTGATTGAGCAACGTTGACGATGCACATCTTAGCCCAATTCTTTTCGTCTTTATAAAGTTCATCAACTTTTTCCATTGCTTCAATGTATGCTGGAAGGTCTTTTAAGATGAAGAATGTATCGTTATTTCTCATAATCTCATCAAAGATGAGTTGATATTGATCTGGTTTCTTTGTCCATGGACCATTAAATAATGAGTCCATAATTTGTTTAACTCTTGGATCAAAATTGTAAATATCCCATGGAGAATAACCACCACAAGCGTAGTAGTTAAGAACTTCATCAGAAGTTAAACCGAAGATAATACAATTTTCTTCGCCAACTAAATCATGAATTTCAACGTTAGCACCATCAAGTGTTCCAAGTGTAACAGCACCATTCATCATTAACTTCATATTTGAAGTTCCTGAAGCTTCTTTTGATGCTGTAGAAATTTGTTCAGAAACATCTGCTGCTGGAATAATCTTTTCTGCAAGTGTAACGCCATAGTTTTCAATGAAAACAATCTTCATGAATTTACTTACATCTGGATCGTTATTTACTACATCAGCAACTGCTAAAATGAGTTGAATGATTTTCTTTGCGTACACATATGAAGGAGCTGCTTTAGCACCAAAGATAAATGTCTTTGGATACATTGTAAATGTTGGATCAGATTTGATTCTTTGATAAAGATAAATGATGTGAAGAATCTTCATGATTTGACGTTTGTATGCGTGCATACGCTTAATTTGGACGTCAAAGATGGAATTTTCATCAATTTCAATATCCATTTTATCCTTAATATATTTTGCTAAGGCGTGCTTATTTTCTTTCTTAATGTCAATCATTGCTTGTTGAACTTTAGCATCATTTTGGAATGCACCAAATTTGGAGATTTCATGTTCCATATCTAAAATCCATCCTGGACCAATCTTGCTAGTAATTAAGTCAGCAAGTTTTGGGTTAGAATACATTAACCATCTACGATGAGTGACACCATTTGTCTTATTATTGAACTTGTCTGGGAAAAGTTCATAGAAGTATTTGAATGTTTCTTTCTTCAAAATGTCAGTATGAAGTTTTGCAACGCCATTTACTGAGAATGAAGCATAAACACCAAGGTTTGCCATGTAGACACGTCCATCACGAATGATTTGAACATCGTCTCTGACTTCCATTGGAATGTTGTTATCTGCTAAATAACTGTTAAATCTACGGTTAATTTCCCAAATAATGTCCATACATCTTGGGCAAACTTTGCCAATAAATTCAACAGGCCACTTTTCAAGTGCTTCTTGCATAATTGTGTGGTTTGTGAATGCGATTGTCTTAGTAACTTCGCCCCAAGCTTCATCCCAACCATAGCCATAAACGTCCATCATTAATCTCATTAATTCTGGAATAGCAAGAATTGGGTGAGTATCGTTAAGTTGCATGACATAGTGATCATGTAAATTAAGCAATGTTTTATGTCTTCTAAAGTGACCTCTTAAAATGGATTGAAGTCCTGAGGAAACTAAGAAGTATTGTTGTCTAAGTCTTAATAACTTACCTTTTTCAGTTGAATCATCTGGGTAAAGACCATGTGAAATTTCCTTTAACATAGTTAGGTATTCATCAAATGGCATATTCTTTGGTAAGTGTGTCTCACTTGGTTCTGCAGCCCAAAGTCTTAAAGTATTAACGACTTCGTTTTTATAACCAATAATAGAAACATCATATGGAACGGCTTTGACATGAACTGCATTCTTTGTCTTTAAACCCAATGAACCATCTTGTTTCATAAATGAAACAGGTTCACCACCAAATTGAATTTCAACAGCATGTTTTGGTTTTCTAACTTCAAAACAGAAACCGTTTGTTAACCATTGATCTGGAACTTCAAGTTGGTAACCTTTTTCAAGAAGTTGTTTAAAGAAACCATATTCATAACGAATTGTGTTTCCGGTTACTGGATAACCAAGTGAAGAAATTGAATCTAAGAAGCAAGCTGCAAGACGGCCTAAACCACCATTGCCTAAACCTGCATCAGATTCTTGTTCTTCTAATTTATTGATATTGAGTCCAAGTTCTTCAAGACCTTTTTTAGCAACATCGTAAATACCAAGGTTTTGCATGTTATTAACAAGAAGTCTTCCAATAAGGAATTCCATTGAGAAATAGATGAGTTCTTTCTTGCCATCTGCAAAAACTTTTTCACGAGTTTCTCTCCAATATTGTCCAGCATAGTCTCTGACCATTTTGCCTAAGACATCATATTGTTCGAAAATGTGTGATTCTTCAACAGTGTTTGCGTACTTTTCAAGTAATCTTTTCTTGAACTCTGCTTTAAATTCTTTTGTTGAGCTAAACATAAAATAATACCTTCCTATTTTTTATATTTGAAAATACATGCTCCAAAGGAGGCGAGCTTAATTGTGATTTTGTGAGGTCTTCCATAGGGCCCAAACTCAGTAGACTTAATTGGAGCACCATTATATTGGTTACATCCGTTATAAACATCTTTTTCTGAGTTAAAAATCTCGGTGTAAGTTCCAGGTTGTGTTACTGGAATTTCGATGTACTCGTAGTAGTTAGGAGTCATGTTGAAAACGAAAACTAAACGGGAATCTCCATCAAATCTTTCAAAAGCAAAGATGGATTGGTCTGAATTATCAACCTCTAACCAATTGAAATTATTTGGATTGTACTCATTCATGTACATAGCAGGTTCTGCTTTGTAAATGAGGTTCAAGTCTCTGAAGAGACGACCGAATGAATCGTGCATTGGATATGATTTTAAATTCCATGCTAAGGATTTAATTTCATTCCATTCATCAAAAGTTCCAAGTTCGTTACCCATAAAGTTGAGTTTTTTACCTGGGTGTGCGTACTGGTATGCGATTAAATTTCTTAATTGCATGAACTTTTGATCATAATCACCCCAAAGCTTATTAACTAATGTTCCTTTACCATGGACGACTTCGTCGTGTGAGAATGGTAACATGAAATTTTCATTAAAAAAATAAGCCATTGAGAATGTTAACTTATTGTGTTCGTATTTCTTATAGACTGGGTCTTTAGAATAATATTTTAAAGTATCATTCATCCAACCTAAGTCCCACTTATAGTCGAAGCCAATTCCATCCCATTCAGTTGGTTTAGTAACTCCTGGGAAGTCTGTTGAGTCTTCTGCAATCATCATAAGTGAGGAGTGTCTATCATGCATACGTGCATTTAGGCGTTTAAGGAATTCGATTGAACCTTCGTTTCTACCTAATGCTTTATTACCTTCGTAATATAAAATATTACTAACAGCATCAATTCTTAAACCATCAACGTGGCATTCAGTGACGAAATAGTTCATTGCTGACATTAAGAATGATCTGACTGGATCTTTTCCTAAATCAAAATATGCGCTACCCCATGGGCTGAAACGTCTATTTGGATCAGATGGTTCAAATAAGTTTGCACCGTCATAATCAACAAGTGCCCAAGCATCTGTTGCAAAATGAACTGGAGCAAAATCAACAA
This sequence comes from Candidatus Fiminaster equi, assembly GCA_018064745.1. GTDB lineage: Bacteria > Bacillota_I > Bacilli_A > RFN20 > CAG-826 > Fiminaster > Fiminaster equi. Next base: position 19 of record JAGHUR010000026.1, on the reverse strand, counting down.
TTACACCAATTCCAGCTTT
>JAGHUR010000052.1 GCA_018064745.1 Candidatus Fiminaster equi | reverse complement strand
CGGGCATAATCTAATTGATCATCTTCGACTGGTGAATTTCCGGTTTCCATACCAAGAGCTTTCTTGAATGTGTATGCCATAGCACCACCGATGATAATCTTTTCGCACTTCTTAAGAAGTGAATCGATAACTTTAATCTTGTCTGAAACTTTTAAACCACCAAGAATTGCAACGTATGGGCGGTCTCCTGCTTTAACGTCAACACATCTTGTGAGGTTTGCAATTTCTTTTTCAACAAGGTAACCACATGCCACTGGTTTTCCTTCGCCTTTTAAGATTTCTGGAATTCCATATGTAGAAGCGTGTGCTCTATGTGCAGAACCGAATGCATCCATAACATAAGCATCTGCAACTTTTGCCCATGCTTGTGCGAGTTCTGGATCATTCTTTTCTTCACCCTTTTCATAACGTGTGTTTTGAACGAGTAAGACTTCACCATCTTTTAAGGCTGCAACTGCTTTTTCAAATCCTTCACCTTTGGTGTCTTTTGAGAAAGCAACTGGTTGACCAAGTAATTCGCCAAGAACTGGAGCAACAACTGCGAGGTTGTTTTTAATCATTTGTGCCTTGACTACATCTGGTTCTTCTTTGTGTTTAATTTTTCCTAAGTGAGAAAGTAAAACAACACGAGCACCTTCACCAATTAATTTTTTAATTGTTGGAAGAGCTGCTCTGACACGGTTATCATCACGGACAACGCCTTCTTTTAGAGGGACGTTGAAGTCAACACGAACGATGACAACTTTGCCTTTGAGGTTTGTTAAATTATCTACTGTTAACATAATTTTTGTCCTCCTTTTGAGACAAAGAGGCCCAACCAAGTTGGGACCTCTTAAAAAGTTTAATCAGCAATTAGCACTTTTCAGAGAAGTACTTAATTGTACGAACCATTTGTGATGTGTAGGAGTTTTCATTGTCATACCATGAGACAACTTGAACTTCGAACATACCATCAGCAATTTTGCTGACCATGGTTTGTGTGGCATCAAATAATGAACCGAATCTCATACCGATGACATCGCTTGAAACGATTGGATCTTCGTTGTATCCATAGGATTCATTTGCTGCTGCCTTCATAGCCGCGTTGATAACTTCTGGTGTTAATTCACCATCAAATTTACAAACAGCTGTGAGAATTGTGGTTGAACCAGTTGGAACTGGAACTCTTTGTGCGGAACCGATAAGTTTGCCATTTAATTCTGGAATAACTAATCCGATTGCCTTTGCAGCACCTGTGCTGTTTGGAACAATGTTGGTTGCACCACCACGTGCTCTACGCATATCGCCTTTTCTGTGTGGTCCATCAAGAAGCATTTGATCGCCTGTGTAAGCGTGGATTGTGCTCATGATACCAGATTGAATTGGTGCTAAGTCGTTGAGTGCTTTTGCCATTGGGGCTAAGCAGTTTGTTGTGCAGCTTGCTGCTGAGATGACGTTGTCATCCTTTGTTAATGTTTCGTGGTTAACGTTGTAAACGATTGTTGGTAAGTCTTTTCCTGCTGGAGCGGAGATAACAACTTTACGTGCACCTGCGTTAATGTGAGCCATAGCTTTATCTTTGGATGTATAGAAACCTGTACATTCTAAGACGACGTCGACTTTGTGTTCGGCCCATGGAAGTTCTGCTGCATTTGCTTTTGCATAGATGACGATTTCTTTGCCATCAACAGTGATTGATCCTGGTTCGAGAACTGTCTTACCATCTTCTGCTAAAACTGGTTCTTTGCTTGAAACGGTGTGTAAACCTTCACCGATGTGTCCTGCATAACCACCCTGAGCAGTATCATACTTTAAGAGGTTTGCTAACATCTTTGGGGAAGTAAGGTCATTAATAGCAACGATTTCATAACCTTCTGCACCAAACATTTGTCTGAATGCTAAACGGCCAATTCTACCGAAGCCATTGATTGCAACTTTTACTGACATATTATATGTCCTCCTTTTTAATTGCCGTGTATTATTATAATAATATGGAATATATGTGTAAATAAAAAAATACACTTTTTGTATAAAAGTGCTTTCATAGAGAAATGATAAGGGCTCTATGAGCCACTAAATTCCTGGAATTGTTTCTACTCCTTTGAACATTTCCTCAAGAGAAATTTTGAATGCAATACAAAGCCTTTCGAGGATGTCTAAAGAAGGATTTCTTCTACCGTTTTCTAAATCACAAATATAGTTCTTGTTTATGTTCGCTTCCAATGCTAAATCTTCTTGTGACCATTTACGCTGTTTTCTAAGGAATTTTATACGCATTCCGAGTTGTTCTTGTGCCTTCATTTTTTGACAGCTCCTTTAAACCTTTCGGCCTTGGTATGAATTGCTCTAAAAAGATGGTTAATATTTGACTTTGAAATAGGCTCTCCTAACTCTCTTGTCATCTCTTGAGCCAATTCAAAAAGTGTAAAATCATCGTGATTTAAGCGGATTTTCATGAGGCTTTTTTGTTTTTCATTGTGTATATTTTCTATTCCCAAAACATTATCAATGATTTTAATATCCTCAATTTGTTTGTCTGCTGCAGCCATCGTTTTTGAGTAATTTGCAGAGTCTAAATTTTGAAGTCTATTTCCTATGCTGGAGAACTCTCTATCAATACGAATGCTCTCAAATTCAAGAGTCATATTTGAGCAGCCCATCATAGACAAGAAATCAACTACTTGCTGAGCCTTTTTGAGGTACACAACATAGTTATTTCTTCTCTTCACAATTTTAGGTGTAAATTCGGTGGCTTTGTATTTAACAATTAACTTAGAAAACCATCTTGCAAAGCTCTCATCATTAAGAGGTATTTCAAGATGATAATTAGAATTCTTCGGAGAGTTAACTGAACCAGAAGCTAAAAAGGCACCTGATACATAACCGGAAATTGCATCATCAGTTGAAACAATATTTTTAGCAATCTTTCCTTCGATAAACGAAATCTCTAAATCTCCAATAATGTAATCACCTTCATCGATGATGACTGAATACGTGATTCGTTTCTTAAAATTCATTTCTTTTGAATAAGAAAAACGCGGAGTGATTCCGTAAATTCTATCAATTGAGTGATAAATAAATTTAGCAATCTTTGCATTCTCTGTTTTACAGACAATCATTGACTTGCCATCTCTAATTGTAAGGTGACCATTGACCTTAATAAATGCAGCCAAAAAAGCTCTTAAATGTTCATCAGAAAAAGGGATGGAGCAAAGCTCCTCCTTAACTTTTTGAGTAAAAGAGACTTTAGCTTGCATATTTATTCTTTATTTTTTGGAAGATCCTTATGAGAAACGTTTGTTTTATATTTTTTGCTGTAATGTTCGCTAAGATAATTTGCAATTACAACACTTCTATGTTGACCACCAGAACATGCAATACCAATTGATGCATGACTACGATCATTCTTCTTAAGTTCAGCTAAGTAAAAATCAAGATATTTAATAACATTTTTTAAATATTCTTTTGTTTCAGGAGCATTTAAGACATAGTCTTTAACAGCCTTATCAAAACCAGTTAAATTCTTTAATTCTGGAACCCAGAACGGATTCGGAAGAAGTCTTACGTCAAAAACTGTTTCAATGTCTTGAGGAACTGAAATTTTATAACCGAATGAATAGAATGAAACTGTAAATTTATGTTCATTTCCTAAACATGTATCAAAGATAACATTTCTAAATTCATTCTTACTTAATTTGGTTGTATCAATAAAAATATCAAAGTAATCTCTTAAATTCCTTATATAAGAAAGATCCTCTTCAATACATTTTTCAAGCGGCACACCACTTGCTTGTTTTGGATGGAGTTTTCTAGTTAATCTAAATCTTTGATTTAAAATCTCTGCTGAACAAGTAATTCCAATGCACTTTAAATCAAAGTCATTGTATTTCTTTACGAGTTCAAAGGTTTCTTTAGCATTTTCAAGGGAAACAGTTAATGCAACCTTAGGATACTTTTTAGGATTTTTGCTAATCTCATCGAAAAAGTCTTTGATAACAACAACTGGAATATTGTCTGTTACCAAAAAGCCTGATTCTTCAAAGTATTGCATAGCAAGTGTTTTTCCGCCGCCGCTAACACCAGTAAATATAATTAGTTCTGTCATATTTCGTTTCCTCCCGAAAATTATACCACAATAAGTGTACTTTTACTTAAGTAATTTGCAATAATTGTCTGCGCTTATAGCTGCGGTTGCACCATCTCCTGCAGCCGTGACTAGTTGTTTTACCTTTTTATCAACAAGATCTCCTGCAACAAAAAGTCCTGGAATATTTGTTGATTTATCTTCGTTAGCTTTAACAAAAATTCCTTTCATTTCTGGCTTTAAATTGTTAAGAATTTGTGTAGTTGATTTTTTGCCAATATATGGGAAAATACCAGAAATTCCAATGGTTTTCCCGGATATTTTCATTCCAATTACCCCAAAATCATCGCCCTCAATTTCATCAACGTTTGTATCTAGAATGACCTCAACATTTTTAGCTGCGTCAATCTTTTCAATTAATACTTGATCACCAGTAAGTTTTTCATCTGGACAGACTAAATAAAGTTTGTTGACTAAGTTAGATAAATAAAGAGCTTCTTCAAGGGCAATGTTGTTGTTTCCTACTACTGCGACATCGGCACCTTTAAAGAAATTGCCGTCACAGGTCGCACAATAAGAAACACCTTGACCAGCAAATTTTTCCTCGCCTGGAATTGTTTTTGAGATTTGAGAAATGCCTGTAGCAACAATTACAGCTTTTGCATCGTATGATTCAACATCAGTAACTACTTCAAATCCATCCTCTTCTTTTAGAATAGTTTGAACATTTCCATAAACCAACGGAATATTGTTGTAACGTAGTTGTTCCATCAATGAAATTAAAATATCACTTCCGCTTGTCTTGCCTGCTCCAGGAAAATTTTCAATACTTTTAAGTTGATTTAACATTCCACCAACCATACTTCCTTCAAGAATAACAAAGTTGGCATTAGCACGTCTTAAATAAATGGCTGCTGTAATTCCAGCCATTCCAGACCCAATAATAACAATATCAGTCTTTTTCATTTAAAACTCCTTAGCCCAACTTTCAAAATCATCAATTAATATATCAATTTTTGCATCATCAGGAAGTTTTCTTGGTGACCAACTAACAAAACCGAAATCTACTCCTGCATTTTTGGCAGTTAGGTAATCATAAACACTGTCGCCAATATAGATGACATCTTTTTTGTTTTCGATGCCAAAATGTTTCATTGCCATGTAAATTCCATCTGGTTCTGGTTTAAGTTTCCCTGCTTCATCTGCACAAACACAGAAAATGCCTAAATCGTCTATTCCCATAAGCTTAAAAGCGTAATCGGTAGCATAGCGATGTTTGTTGGTTATTATTGAAAAAAGCACGTTTTCCTTGGACATTTTGCGTAAAAGAGCATCTGCACCAGGATAAAGTTTTGCACATTTAATGTAGTTATCGTGAGAGTACTTTCGCCATTCCGAAAGCATAAGTTCTTGATCTTGATGCGGGAACTCTTGAAGTAAAGTATCTCTTATTTGAGGACCAGAAAAAGTAAGGATGTGTTTATCATCAATTTTGTATTCTGGTTTATAAAGTTTATATAAAGTATGAAAAGTAACTCTTAGCATTTCGTCACTATCGAGTAACGTTCCATCTAAGTCAAATAGATAAAGTTTATGCTTTGATTTTGTCGCCATATTTATCTTCTAAGTTTTTATTCATTCTAATCTTGTGAATTACAAAGAACATTATGAATAATGCTACACCAGCACCCATCATAACAAATGCTGTAATCCATGATTGATTGTATTCAAATGAGGAATTTCTAAGTGGCTCCATAACAATTCTTACAATGCCATACCACACCAAATAAAGTGATGCTTGATAACCAAGACCAACATGACATTTAAGTGCTTTGCCACAAAGATAACGGATTATAAAATAACCAGCTAAGTTAATAGTTCCCTCGATTAAGAAAAGCGGAACACGATATTCGCCATGAATAAACATGTTATTTCTAATAATGGTTGGAAGGAATCCAAGAGCGTCAGTTCCTAAACCTGCTCCATAGACTTCTTGGTTAAAGAAGTTACCCCATCTTCCAATACATTGAGCAATTAAGATTGTTGGAATAGCAACATCCATTGCGTATCTGATGTCAATATATTTTCTAAATATAAGGACGAAAGAGACGCCAGCGGCAATACCCAAAAGTGCACCACCTTGAATAGCCATACCACCTTGTGTAATTTTTAGAATATCTGCTGGGTGAGCTAAGTAATGTTCTGGTTCAAGAACCAAACAGAACCAAAGTCTTGCACCAACAACACCCATAAGGAATGCAAAGATGAAGAGTGTATCAGCTAAATTGTGGGCTCCATATTTTTTGTAAAACATATGGTCAGTAATTGCGAGAGGGAATAAAGCACCCACAACAATTAAGATTCCATAAAACTTAATAGTGAAGCCAGATGATTGCCCTGGTGTAACTAAACCTTGGGTGAAAGAAATTCCATTTGGTAGTGACTCGCCAAGAGCAATGTGATGAGCAAAACCTTCAGTAAAAAGAATGAGTCCAACAACTAAAAGAGGAATAGCAACAAATGTTAAAATCCTGGCGATTTTGCGTTGTTTTTCATCAAAATCCGGTCTCCAATAATACAAAACAAAGGAAGATAATCCCATTGCAAAAGCACTACCAAAGATGTAGGAACCAAAGATAAGCATAACGTGTTCACCAGCATTCAATGTCCAATCCTTTACTGAAATAATTCCATAACTTGAAATAATTGTGAAAAGACCTTGAATTAAAACTAAAACCATAAAGATAATTTTTTCAGTGCCTTCCATTTTTGGATGTTCAACACCGACTTCATGTCTTTTACAGAATTTTTGAAGTCTATAAATAAGATAGCCGCAAGAGCCAAAGCCAAGAATTAAACCGATAATTAATAATGCTGTTCCCATAATTATTTCCTCAACATACCTCTAAGGTATTGTCCTGTGTAGGACTTTTCATTTTTAGCAACTTCTTCAGGAGTTCCTGTTGCAATGATGGTTCCACCGCCATTACCACCTTCAGGTCCTAAATCAATAATGTGATCAGCCACTTTGATAACATCAAGGTTATGTTCAATAACTATGACAGTATCTCCGTGGTCAACAATTCTATTTAAAACTGCTATCAAGCGTTTAACATCGTCTGTGTGTAAACCAGTTGTAGGTTCGTCCAAAATGAAAACTGATTTTCCGGTTGGTCTACGTTGAAGTTCATCTGCAAGTTTAACACGTTGAGCTTCACCACCAGAAAGCGTTGTGGCTTGTTGCCCAAGTTTGATATAGCCTAAACCAACATCGCGTAAAACTTCGAGTTTATGAAGGATTTTCGGGCGATTTTCAAAGAATTTGCATGCGTCTTCAATTGTCATCTCGAGAACTTCATAAATGTTTTTGCCTTTATATGTAACTTCAAGAGTTTCTTCATTATAACGACGCCCGCCACATTCATCACACTTAACGTAAACGTCTGGCAAGAAATTCATTGGAATACGGGTAACACCAGCGCCTTGGCAGTTTTCACAACGGCCACCAGGAACGTTAAAGGAGAATCTGCCTTTATCAAATCCTTTAGCTCTTGCTTCAACTGTTTCAGCAAATAATGCACGGATGTCATCAAAGACACCTACATAAGTAGCTGGGTTGCTTCTTGGAGTACGTCCAATTGGTTCTTGAGTAATATTAACAACCTTATCGATGTTCTCTAAACCAATAATTTCTTTATGTTTACCAATGGTAATATCATCTGTACCATCAATATGTTTCTTAAGTGCTGGATAAAGTGTTTGATTAATTAAGGATGACTTTCCTGATCCAGAAACACCTGTAACAGCAATAAACTTCCCTAACGGGAAAGTAACATTAATTTTCTTTAAGTTATTTTGTTCAGCGCCCTTAACAACCAAAGTCTTTCCGTTTCCTTCTCTACGAGAAGCTGGAACTTCAATCTTTTCTTTACCAGCTAAGTAGCGACCTGTAATAGATTTATCACATTTTGCGACTTCTTCTGGAGTGCCTGCTACAACAACTTCACCACCATGGACACCTGGTCCTGGTCCAATATCAACAATGTAGTCTGCTGATCTCATTGTTTCTTCGTCGTGCTCAACAACAATTAAAGTGTTTCCAAGTGAAACCAAGTCTTTCATTGTTGCAATAAGTTTCGCATTGTCTCTTTGATGTAAACCAATTGATGGTTCATCTAAGACATATAAGATACCTGATAGTCTTGAACCAATTTGGGTTGCAAGTCTAATACGTTGAGCTTCACCGCCAGAAAGAGTCATAGCTGTTCTAGAAAGTGTTAAATATGAAAGACCAACGTTGTTCAAGAAAGAGACTCTGTTATGAATTTCGTTAATAACTAATTTAGCGATTTCATAATCAGTTTTGGTCAATTTCCCTGGTAAATCATCGATATATTTAAGCAATTCCTCGATTGAGAGGCATGTAACTTCATAAATGTTTAAGTCTGCAACTTTAACTGATAATGCTTGAGGAGAAAGTCTTGCGCCATGGCAAGTTGAGCACTCATGATCTCTCATGTAGAACTCATAGAATTCTCTCATCATTTCTGAACCTGTTTCATTGTAAAGTCTATCAACTCTTGTCTTAATACCTTCTATGAAACCTTCTCTATGCATTACGTTTCCATTGACAGAAGTAATCTCATATTTGAAAGGTTTATCTGAACCATAGGTACAAATATCACGTTCTTTTTGTGACAAGTCTTTCCATGGTTTATCCATGTCAACTTTGTATTGCTTACATAGGTAAGCGAACTCTTGCCATTCAATGTTTTTAGAACCAATGATGTTCTTGTACCATCTAATAGCGCCTTGGTTAATTGATTTTGTTGGATCTGGAACCATAATGTCCATATCAACTTCTCTTTTAACTCCAACACCCTTACAATCTGGACAACATCCTAAAGGAGCATTGAATGAGAAAAGTCTTGGCTCTAGTTTTGGAACTGAAAAACCACAAATTGGACAGCTATGATGTTGAGAGAATAACCTCTCTTCTTTTTCAGTTAAGAAAACGCAATATCCTTTTGACCAGTCACATGCAAGTTCAATAGCCTCTGCTATTCTGCTTCTTTGGTCTGGTTTAACGACGATTCTATCTACAACAATTTCGATGTTGTGACGTTTGTTTTTATCTAAGTTTTCTACTTCTGGAACTCTAGTTAAAACTCCATCAACTCTAACTCTTTCAAAACCATTGGAAAGAATCTTTGCAAGTAAATCCTTATGAGTTCCTTTTTCGTTATGGGCAACTGGAGAAAGAATTTGTAGTTTGGTTCCTTCTTCATATTGCATAGCAATGTCTGCCATTTTTGAAACAGAGAATGCCACAATTGGTTGGTTATGTTCTGGACAGTATGGCACACCTACACGCGCGAATAAAAGTCTAAGATAATCGTAGATTTCAGTAACTGTACCTACGGTAGATCTTGGGTTATGTGATGTAGTTTTTTGGTCAATAGAAATTGCTGGGGAAAGACCTTCGATATTATCGACATCTGGTTTTTCCATTCCACCAAGGAACTGTCTAGCATAGCTAGAAAGTGACTCAACGAATCTTCTTTGACCTTCATTAAAAATTGTATCGAATGCTAAAGTGGTTTTGCCTGAACCAGAAAGTCCAGTAAAAACAGTTAAAGAATACTTAGGAATTTCTAAATCGATATTCTTTAAGTTATTCTCTCTAGCACCTCTAATAACAATCTTTTTGTTTTCCATAGCGCATTGATTTTACCATATTTTTCTAAAATTATTTAATAATTTGTAAACTGATATGATTTTGCGCACGTAAAATATTGCTTTAAACTTGTTCAAAGCAATAAAAAAGAGAGTACAAAGTACTCTCTAGTTTATATCAGTTTATCAAATTATAAACCGAATTTTTTGATACGTTCCCAACGTTCCTTAGCGCATCTTTCAGACTTAGCAAGAAGTTCTTCTGCGTGTTCTGGATTGACTTTTGGAAGTTGTGAGAATCTTGTCTCGCCCATGACGAAGTCACGGAACTTGGAGAAGTCAGGTTCTTTACAATCGAGTGTAAGTCCTGGTTTGCCTTCTGCGACAAGTCTTGGATCGTAACGGAAGCATGTGAAGTATCCTGATTCAACTGCGGCTTTTTCAACCTTCATTGAGTTGGATAATCCGCCCTTAATACCATGGTTTGCACAAGGTGCATAGCAGATAATAAGTGATGGACCATTGTAGCTTTCAGCTTCTTTCATTGCTTTGATTGCTGCCATTGGGTTTGCACCTAATGAGATTTGAGCAACATAGCAGTGTCCATAGCTCATTGCGATAAGAGCAAGATTCTTCTTTTCGCCGGTCTTACCTGAAGCGGTAAATTTAGCGATAGAACCTGTTTGTGATGATTTGGATGATTGTCCACCAGTGTTGGAATAAACTTCTGTATCGAGAAGTAAGACGTTAACATCTTCATCGTTTGCGATAACGTGGTCTAATCCACCATAACCGATATCATAGCCCCAACCGTCACCACCGACGATCCAAACTGACTTATCAAGGAGGTCTCTTTCGAATGCTAAGACGCCCTTAACTTCTTCATCTTTACTTGCCTTAACAAGCTTGACGAGTTCTGGAATAATCTTACGAGCTTCATCTTTATTTTTGATGTTCTCTAAGTAGGATTTAATGGAGTTTTTGAGGGATTCTTCAACAGAATCGCGTTCTAATGCTGGTTCAAGGATTGAGCAAATTTGGCCAAGTTTGTAGTTTGCTGCTGCTCTCATACCATAACCAAATTCAGCGTTATCTTCGAAGAGTGAGTTTGCCCAAGCAACGCCTTGTCCATTCTTATCTGTGCAGAATGGTGTTAATGGAGTTGAACCTGAGTAAATTGATGAACAGCCTGTTGCGTTTGCAATAAGCATGTCTTTGCCAAATAATTGAGTTGCAAGTTTGTAATATGGAGTTTCACCACAGCCAGCACATGCACCAGAAATTTCCATATATGGCATTAAGAATGCAGCGCCTTTAACTGTTGTGGTTGGCATATTGGACTTATATTCAACATGTTTGTATAAGTAATCTGCACCTTCTTCTTGTGCAAATTGTTCTTTAGCTTCTGCCATAACAAGAGCTTTCTTGCCCATCTTATTAGCAGTACATTCGGAGACACAAAGACCACAACCGACACAGTTCTTTGGTGAGACTTGTAAACGATACTTGTAATTGTTTGGATTTGGACCCATAACATTTGCAACATCGTCCTTGACGATTGCTGGAGCTTTTGCGAGTTCTTCTTCTGAAAGAAGGAATGGTCTTAATGTAGCATGTGGACATACGAATGCACATTGATTACATTGAATACAATCAGCCTTATTCCAAACTGGAACTCTGTCAGCAATTGAACGTTTTTCTGAGAATGTAATATCATTCTTCATTGTTCCATCAAGAAGTTCGAATTCTGTGAATTTGCTTGTTGGAAGTGTATCACCATCAAGTGAACCCATAACGTTAACATATGTATCGAAATATTCATCACCTGTAGTTTCACGAACTCTCTTAGTTTCAAGTTCAATCCACTTTGGATCAACTTTAACTTCGCGAAGGCCTTCTGTACCAGCATCAATTGCTTTCCAGTTGAGTTCAACAATTTCTTGACCTTTCTTTGCGTATGATTTTTCAGCAAATTTCTTCATCCATTTATTTGCTTCATCATAAGGCATAATGCCTTGGTTAAGATAGAAGAATGAAGCTTGAAGAATGGTATTAGTATGTCTACCCATACCAATTTCTGCTGCAATCTTATTAGCATCAATAACATAGAATTTTGCATGTTTTTCTGCTAATTGATGTTTCATACGATTTGGAAGTGATTTAACGAGTTGTTCATCACTCATGTCGGTATTGAGGAGGAATGTTCCGCCATCTTTTAAGTTCTTAATCATGTCAAATTTGAAGACATAAGTATCAAGTGAGCAGGAAATGAAGTCTGCGTTCTCAACATAATATGTTGAACGAATAGGAGTCTTACCGAATCTTAAGTGTGAACGTGTAACACCACCTGCTTTACGTGAGTCATATGCGAAATATGCTTGTGCGTATTGGTGGGTTGCATCACCGATTATTTTAATTGATGATTTGTTTGCGGAAACTGTTCCGTCTGAACCTAAACCATAGAATAAGCAAGATGTGTAATCAGCTTTTACATGGAATGTATCATCAACTGGGATTGATAAATGAGTGACATCATCTTCGATTCCAACAGTGAAATCGTGATGTGGATTTGCTGCAAGGAAGTCATAAACAGCTTTAACATGTTTTGGTTGTGTATCTTTTGAAGATAAACCATAACGGCCACCATAAACAACAATATCTGTACGACCAACTTGATTTAATGCTGCAACAACATCAAGATAGAGTGGTTCACCAGTTGCGCCGGTTTCTTTTGTTCTATCAAGAACAGCAATTTTCTTAACGCTTGCTGGAATAGCAGCAGATAAATGTTTAGCTGAGAATGGGCGGTAAAGATGGACTTTAACTAAACCAACTTTTTCGCCTTTCTTTGCGAGTTCTTCAATAACTTCGCAAGCAGTTTCAGTAACAGAACCCATTGCTACAATAACTCTTTCAGCATTTGGATCACCAACGTAAACGAATGGTGCATAGGTTCTACCTGTTAATTCAGTTGCTTTTGCTAAATATTTTTCAGCAACATCAACTACTTTATTAAAATGAGCATTTTGTGCTTCTCTACCTTGGAAGTAAACGTCATCGTTTTCAGCACCACCACGTGTAACTGGGTGAGTGTGTGGGTTTAAAGCACGAGCTCTAAATTCTTCAACTTTATTCATGTCGAGAAGTTTACGATATTCTTCGCCATCAACAAATTCGACATTTTGAATTTCGTGTGAAGTTCTAAATCCATCAAAGAAATGACAGATTGGTGTGCTTGATTCAATAGCAATTAAGTGAGCCATTGGAGCTAAATCAGCAACTTCTTGAACTGAGTGAGCACAAAGCATTGTGATACCAGTTTGTCTAATTGCATAGATATCTTGGTGATCACCAAAAATTGATAAGGATCTTGTTGCAAGTGAACGTGCAGAAACATGTAAAACAGCTGGTAAAAGTTCGCCAACCCATTTGTAAATGTTTGGAATCATAAGCAATAAGCCTTGTGAAGCTGTATAAGTTGTAGCAAGAGCGCCAGCTTGAAGAGCACCATGGACAGTTCCAGATGCACCGGCTTCTGATTGCATTTCAACAACTTTTACAGGAGTACCGAAAAAGTTTTTCTTACCTTGTGAGGCATAGACATCAACAAGTTCGGCCATTGGGGATGATGGAGTAATAGGATAAATACCTGCTACTTCGGTGAAATAATATGAACCAATAGCAGCGGCTGTATTACCATCAACTGATAAAAATGATTTTTTAATTTCCATTTTCAAAAAACTCCTTTTGCGCATATATTATAACGCGCAAGGAAAATAAATAAATAAAAAAATCGGTTTTGAAACCGATTTCATCATCCTTTTTATGTAATTTATTTTCTCTTTTTTGATTTTTTTGATGGTTTAAGTTCCATATCAACAAGCTTTGCCAAGATTTTTAAATCATCTTCGCTTAACTTGGCATTTCTAGAAACGATACCATTAATAGTCATCTTTTTGTAAACAAAATCAGAGACAGATTCATAACCTCTTAATTCTAAGGAATTAGAATGAAGTTGATGTTCTTTTGGTCTTGCTTGTTCTTGTTCTTCAATATAACCTTCAAGAGCTGGAATAATATCACGCAAATCAAAGCTTAAATCCATTGCAAGCATTGGTTCAAAAAATGAAAGATCAGATGCAATAACATCTGGATAAATTCCCATGCTTCTTGATAATGCTTCACAAGTAAGGTGTCTAATCTTACTTCCTTTGATTGCACTTAGATATTTTTTAGCACTTGTTTTTGTCATGACTTAATTATACTACTTTTAATATTCAATTTGAAATATTAAATTGCAAACTTATCAAACCAGCCATCAATGTAACGAACTTCATCAAATAATGCGGCTGTTTCTTCATCAACTTTTTCCCATTTTTCATACATTCTTTTGATTGCATCTTCTGGGACATATTTAGCGTGATCACGCTCTCTATTTTTCTTCAAACAAAGCTCTAAATCTTTCGTAATTACGACAAGAATTTTCTTATCAAAACCAGGGATGATTCCGAGCTCTTTTCTGAACTTGTTATAGATGTTTGTGGAGTCTGCTATGATGACTATGTCATCATTTGCATCTCTTAAAGTGTTAATTCTTTTGAAGTAAAGTTCCCAAACTTCCTTCTCAAAATTTAGGTTATTATATACGCCCGTTAATTCCTTGCGAATGCCATCACTTGAAACAATTTCAACGTGTTCATCTGTATGATTCATTTTGTAGTGCTTCGCGTATGTAGATTTGCCTGCACCGGCGATAGCTGACATTGCAATTAGAATTTTCATAACGCATTAGTATACTCTTAATCAGTGATATTTTCTATAAAAAGAAAATCACACCCGAAGATGTGATTTAATTTGTAATGGTACACAATGCAGGGATCGAACCTGTGACCCACTGATTAAGAGTCAGTTGCTCTACCAGCTGAGCTAATGGTGCAGCGCTCATATATTATTATATAAATAAAGATAAATAGCAACAAAAAAAGAGCCCTTTTGCAAGAGCCCTTATTTTGTTATTTGTTCAGATTATGCGCCAACAACAACGTGTGTTGCATCAAATGGAACTAATGTCCATTGTCCTGGAACAGATTCTGTTTGATAGAAAGCATTGCTATCAGCAGCAACATAACGTAATGTTCCTTTAATGTTAACTTCTTGTTCAGTATTTGATTGGACAAGAGCTTTTAATGTATTAAACATATCTTTTGGAGCATTATCTGCTTTACAAACGTGATAGTCATAAGCGACTGTAACTTTTTCACCACCATCTAATAAGACTTGGAATGTGAAACGTTTGCCAACTGCAACATTTGATGAGAATGTCTTTCCGCCATCAACTCTACAAGAATCTTTGACGTAGGTGCCACTTAATTTCCATAAAGCATTTGATAAGTTTGCACCATAAACACATTGTTTATGACCGCCAAATTCATTCTTTAAGTAGTCTGTAATTAAGCTTGAAGTAACTTCTTGGAAATTCATTGTTGGTTCAGTAATTGTGCTCTTATCGATCTTTTTCATATCGGTAATGAAGCCAATTTGAATATTTCCAAGATAGTGGCCCATGTTTCCTGAGATAGAAACATATTTGTTATCTATCATTGCTGGGAATGTTTTTTCATTTAAGTTATATGCAGCGCCAGCGTAATATTCCATGACTTGATCGCCATCTGCGATGAGGCCCCAGTTTCCATCAGGTGTATTGTAAATGATTTTACCTGGAGTATTTACATAGTAATAGTTTTTCTCAGGTGCATCTGGGTTATTTGTCTTAAAATAAGGATTATTTTTGCTGTAGTCAACAACATCATAACCGTCGTCTAATGTTTGAACAACTTTACCAGTTTTATCCTTTGCTTGGAAAGGACCATGGACAACTTTATTTAATTCAGAAATTTTCTTATCTTCGTGGAGGAATGGTTGAGCCTTAACTTTACATGGATAAGAAAGTTCTGGTTTGTCTGATGAAGCACCACCACAGCTAATTTTCTTTAATGAGAATGTGATTGTGCCATCTGATCCGCCATGCTCTGGGAATGTGATATCAACAAATTTGTGGTTAGCATCGACATCGATTAATTCATAGGAACAACCAGAAGCTGAAGCTTCCCATTCCATTTTGACTGTTAATCCTTGTTTCTTTTGTGATGTAGAAAGTAAAACATAGGATAAACCAATATCGGAATCAGAAAGTTCCAAATTTGATGTTGGAAGAATGGTTGTACCACCACCAGTAACGAGAATGGCGCCGTTAACAACGGTTTGAATCATATTTCTTTCTTCGCTAGTACCACCTTTAACGTTTTTAGCTTCAATTTTTGCATCTCCACAACCACTGAGTGCAGCGGCGGAGAGAAGTGAAGCAAGAGCAAGAATGCCTGTTTTTTTCATTTTAAATTTCTCCTTTTGTTATTCAACAACACGGATTGTTGTTTTATATGTGCTTCTGATATCATCAGAATCAACAACACCTCTAAGAATTGCTTCGAATTCTGAATCTGGAGAGTCACCAGTTTTGTGGAATGCCTCTTTGAAGACAGATTTAACTAATTTTCTAATTGTTGAGGAACCAATGAATGCTGGGTCAATGAACTTGTGCCATTTTGAACCTTCAACCATGTAGTTCTTTTCATTAACAACTGAACCTTCACGGTAAGCAACACGTGTTGGAGTTGCATAAACTTCTTCACGAGCTTTTTCAAGAGCTTGTTCAGGAGTATATTCTGGATTCTTTTCCTTAATGCCTTCTGCACGTTTTGCAACTACATCATCATCAGCTTCGTGTAAGAATTCTTGATATGCTGGAGCATTAATAGCGCTCTTTGAACATGGATAATAACCAGTTTGTAAGCACCATTCTGCTTGAATATCGCCAGTTGTTAAAGCAACCATTGCATCGAAACATTCTTCATAGTTTTTACTTCTGTCGGTTAATGCAATATCTGCACCTTGAGAAATAACATACATATGATCAGCATCTCTGTATGGAAGAGGTGCAACTCTGAAACGATGTTGCCAGTTTGCTGTGTTATAGCTTAATCCGCCTGATGAACAAAGCATAAACATAACTTTACTTTGTTCGAAGGCCTCTGAGTTATAAGAAGCATCGAATTCACTTGGTTCACCGAAGATTCTTGCATCGTGAAGTTTTGTAAAGTATCTTAGGCAATCAATTGTTTTTTGCTTATTTTCAGGTGCCACAAACATAATGTCACCTTTTCTATAAAGAGGTTCTTCTTTCTTTTGATCATCTTTAAGATCGGTGTATTGTGAGCCCCATTGTCTAACAAGTGTAATAAACATATTATCAAGGGAGTCCCAAGAGATTACTCTTGACATATTTTTATCAACATTAGTAAAGTCAACAAGAGCTACACGACCATCTTCAAGATAATAGATGATATTTTCGCCTTCTGTTCTCTTATGAGATTCATCTCTTAATTGAACAGTAAAGTCATATGCGTGTCCATCATATGTTTGTCTACCATAAATGACTTTACCTTTTGTTTGTGCATCTGGTGCGCAAAGTTCATCAAGAATTCTACGATATTTTGGGCCTTTAACTTCCCATTCACTCCATGTTGCTGGGACTGTACCTAAGTCATCAGCAGGAGTAAATTCATCTAATGAATTATCACAAAGGTATTTTGCGTAGTCAACAAATGAACCGTTGTAACCCATCAACTCTGTTGATTTGTTAAATGGAAGACCATATAAAAGTGGATTTCCATCTTCATCTGCAGATAATGAGTAGTTTTCTTCCATATATGCAGGAAGGTAATCATCGAGTAAGTTGGTATCGTGATCGTCATTATATTCTTCTAAATATTCATCAAGAGAAACAAGGGCGTTACTTCCGATATATTCTGCGAAGTGGTCTGGATAACCAGTAACGATGTTTGGATATTCACCTTCACCAATGATTTGATACATAACGTCAGTTTTGATGGTGTCATATGAGTTATGTGATTCATGGTAAATTTCGGTGCCAACTCTATGGCCGACTTCAATTGAAAGAGTATCAAGAACACTGGTGTATGCACCACCAAAACATGACCAATAATAAATATCGCCATGCGCTCTTGAGCCACATGAGCTCAATGCTCCTGCAGCAATTACTAATAAACTTAAGGCTAAGGTTTTGTTAAGTTTTTTCATATTTTTTTCCTTTCTTTATTATTATCCTTTAATGCCAGAACGTGAGACACCTCTCATGATGTACTTTCTGAAGCAAATAAAGACTATGAATAATGGGATTGAGATAACCATGGATCCGGCAATCTTAATTGCTTCTAAGTTCTCACTACCTTGTGAGAAGAGCAAACGTAAACCATTGGAGACAAGTAACATAGAGTGACCATGTTTTTGATCCATCCATGTACCTTTTGCAACTAAGTTTGGCCAGACGTATGAGTTCCACGAACCCATCATAGATAGAATAATAATTGTTGTAATTGTTGGCATTGCGATTGGAATCATGACCTTCCATAAATATCCGATATCACTAACGCCGTCGACTTTAGCAGCAAGATAAAGTTCGTTTGGAATTTGTTGGAATGTTTGTCTTAGGTAGAAAACATAGAATACAGATACACCATGAACAAAGATCAAGGCCGAGAACGTATTTGTCCAACCTAACTTACTTACTGTAGTAAAGTTTGTAATAACCATCATTTCGCCTGGAATCATCATTGTGGCAAGAAGTAATGCAAACAATGCTTCTTTGCCTTTAAATTCAAGACGAGCGAAGGCAAATGCTGCTAAGACAGCTGTAACAACAGTAACTGTTGTTGAACCGATAGCAACAATAAATGTGTTAAGGAAGAAGACCGGGAAGTTATTTCCTGATTTCGGTACTGTCTGTCCTAAGTTATTAACATAAGTATCTTTGAAGACTTCAGCATAGTTTGAGAATCCCCAGTTGGCAAAGCCAAGCTGAGAGAAATCTGCTGTGTTTTTAAAGACATCAAATGCTTTTGCATTAACGAATGATCCAACGATCATAAGAACGAAAGGAGCAAGTAAGAATAATGCAAAGATTGTTAAGAACAAATAGACTAATACTTTAATAATAATTGTCTTAGCAAGATATAGTCTACGTGACTTATCATCAGCGAAATATAATGCTTTTTCTGCCATATTCTCCTCCTTTCTAATAGTGCACTCTCTTCTTACTTACAGCAAATTGAGCGGCTGTAATAACCATAATAATGGCTAAAAGAATGAGAGATGCAGCTGAGGCAATACCTGGTCTTAATTGGTCGGCATCAACTTGTTTGTAAATCCAACCAACAACTGGAATCCAGTCATTACCTTTATCACCACCGAAGTAATAGGCGTCAGCGTTAATACCTTGGTAAACTGACATAACGCCTGTGTACATCTTAAACGATCCAATGAAGGATGTGATGGTAATGTAAAGAATTTGTGGGGACAGTAGAGGCAACGTAATACGTCTCCAAATTGTGAAGCCTGATGCGCCATCAATTTTAGCAGCATCAGAATATTGCTTATCGATTGTTGCAAGACCTGACATAAAGACAAGAATCTTGAACGCGATACCATTCCATAACGAATAGATAACAAGAACAACACCTTGTGTAAATTTAGTTGCGGTAGGTCCACCGATTTTATATGGGGCTGAAGATAGCCAGTTTATCGGGTCCTGTACTCCAAATACATCATGTAAGACAATGTTTACAAGTCCACCTGGCGTTTTGGAGAATGCAATGTTAAAGATTAAACCTAAGGCGATCGTGTTTGTTACATATGGAAGGAAGAAGATAGTTTGATAGAAACCCTTCAATACCTTAATATTATTAAGGAATGTAGCAATAAGAAGTGAAACAATAATTGTTAATGGAACTTCGACAATTGTTAAGATTGCTGTATTAAGAATAGATTGTCTAAAGACGCTATTCTCAAGTGCTAAAGCAAAGTTATTAAAGCCAAACGAGGCATACTTTGCTGGACCATTAGTAATTGATGCAATAAATTGACCTAAAGCAAAGCTTCCTGCACCTTTTGCATATTGGAAATCTTGAATAAATGCGAAAAGGAAAGTGTTTATGATTGGGTAAAGCATAAACAAGCAGATGAAGATTAAAGCAGGAATCAAAACAATCCAGGCGGTTCCCCATTGTGGAAGGGTAACACGTCTGCGCTTTGAGACCAACTTGACTGTTTTAGGATCAATAGTTGATTTCACTTTTGCTCCTTTCATATTAATTTCATTTTCGACCATAGACTAAATTTATAACCGAAGTTATTTAATCCTTTCGCCTGTTTCTTCGAAAACGTAGAAACGTCTGGCTTTAAATGAAAGTTCTGGTTTTCCAAGGATTTCGTTGCGTAATGCGCTTGGAATAATTACCTTAACGTGATTTTCTTGGTTAGTAATGTTTCCGTTAACAGTGATATCACGGCCGATATGTTCGACTGATGTTACTGTGACTGGAACATCACCACCTTTATTTGAATATTCAAAGCTTTCTGGACGAACAGCGAGCTTAACTTTTCTATCTTCTTTACCAAAGACTTTGTCTTCATCAATGACTTTGTCATTGAGTAAGAGTTTTCCGCCTTTGATTTCTCCATCAAATACGTTGATAGCTGGAGAACCTAAGAATTTTGCGACAAATAAGTTGGCTGGTTCATCATAAACCTTTTGTGGTTCATCAATTTGTTGAACAACACCAAGTTTCATAACAACGATGAAGTCTGAAATTGACATAGCTTCTTCTTGGTCGTGTGTAACGAAGACTGTTGTAATACCAGTTTCACGTTGAATACGCTTAATTTCTTCACGAGTTTGAAGTCTTAAACGAGCATCAAGGTTTGAAAGTGGTTCATCAAGAAGAAGGACTCTAGGCTTTTTAGATAGTGCACGCGCGATAGCGACACGTTGTTGTTGACCACCAGATAACTCTTTTGGTTTTCTGTCTAAGTATTGATCAATATCAACAACTTTTGCCATTTCAAGCGCGATAGCATCCTTATCAGCTTTTGATAATTTTGTACGAGCTTTTTGTTTTGCAGCTTCTGGATTGCTTACTTTAAGTTCTTCGAATGCGGCTTTTGCCTTTTCGAGGTTTTCTTCAGCTTTGGCAATTTCACCATCACAATAAACAAGGTGTTCTTCTAAAGAAGCAATTCTCTTTGTAGAAGATTCGATTGTTTGATTTACAACAGCAAGTTTGTCTTTTTGAGCAAGGAATAAAGCGTCTTCCTCACCTTCGTGAGCTGCGATTTTTGCTTCTAATGAAGCTTTTGACTTTTCAGCTTTTGCTAAAGCTTTCTTTGTACGAGCTAAGTCTTTCTCGGTTGTCTTTTTGTCATGAACTGCATCAAAAAGACGGTTTTCCTCTTCACCGAATGGACCGGTGAGGCGCACATTATCAAGTGGGAATTCAATGTTTTGTCTAACAGAGAGATGTGGATAAAGAGCGTAGTTTTGGAAAACTAAGCCAATGCCACGGTTCTCTGGTGGAACGTTAGTAACATCTTCATCACCAAACCAAATGTGACCGTCGGTTGGTTTATGCAAACCAGCAATCATATAAAGTGTTGTAGACTTTCCGCATCCAGACGGACCTAAAAGACCGACGAGTTTACCGTCAGGTATTGTAAAGTTCATCTTATTAACAGCGGTAGTTTCGACACCTTTTTTACCGACGAAGGTTTTAGTAAGATTCTCGATTCTTACGTCCATTAATTTTACCTCCTATGGTGTATAACGTAGCTGTATACTACACTAGAATAATAACACAGTTATAATTCTTTTTCTATAAATAAAAAAGCCACTCAATTTATTGAGAGGCAAAATATTGGGGTTTTGCAGAAAAATCACCGTAAAAACTCTAGAATTTTTACTTTTTAATTTTTTTCTTTTTTTCTTCCTCAAGTTCTCTTTTTACATCTTCGTTAACGATTTCTGTGCCTATTTGAATGAGATTCTTTTCGTTAGGATCATAGCGTTGATACTTAGACATTTTTTCTTCAAGTTCAGTCTCTTTTTTCTCTTCCTCTTCTGCATCCGCAAACCACACAGATTTGTTAGTATTAATCATGTATGTGTAGGCTGCATAATCGATTGGAGAACGCTTGGTTTTTGAAATGACAGTTGCTATTAAATAAATAAATACTCCCACGCCTAAAGTTGCAATAGATGTTAAACCAATTCCAATGACAAATAAAGATAGACTTACCCACACTAAAAGGAGAAGTTGTCTAAAGACAATTTGCCTTTTTTTAACAGTAAAGCAATCTTTACTAACTAAACCAATCTTCATAACTTTCTTGCCGAAAGTCTCACCATTTTTATATAAAAGTGGAACTAATAAATAGAAACCTAAGTATGAAATTCCAAATGCTGGTAGCGCAATAAAAAGTTGGCAACCACTAATTTTGCCATTAAGTTCTTCAAAGAACGGCATTTCTCTTAAATCTGTAACACTTTCGTAACTTAAATTTTTAAAATCTTTTACAGTAGTTTTGTCCTTAATATATTCTGAAAACCAAGCCTCTGTATAATAATCTTTTGGAAGGACATCTTTGCCATCTTTATCTCTGATAAGTTGTCGGTAATTTGGGCACTTATAATCCTCAGGATTTTTGCCTTCTGGGTACTCGATATTCTCGCCTGTTTTATAGCAACAATAATAGTAATGTAAACGATCTTTATAAAAGTTAAGATCTTCTGAATTGTAATTATAAAGAGGCGTATATTGAAGCTCATTTCCAGATGTTGCTGATTCAAATTTGTTAACATCAATAACTTTTGTCGTTTTGTTATCGACATCAATTTCTTCGCATACATAAAGTTTAGAAAATACTTCGTATTTTAATCCGGTCACACCTAAGTCACTATAGTGAAAAGCAGCATTTGCAATTGGAGTAAAAACCCAAAGTGCTAAGGCAACCCAAACAAAAGCAAAAAGAACGCCATCCATAATCATGGCTATCATTCTTCTGCCTAAATTAGCTTCTTGGATTGAACGGATGCTATTTTTCATAACTAATCTCTGGTTCTTCTCCATCCCCTGCTTCTTTTATTTCAACTTCTAAGTTATCTTCTTTAATTAAATAGTCTTCTTCTTCAATCTCATTCTCAAAAATAATTGATGTTCTATCATCAATAACAATTGTTCTAGCGACAAAGTCGTGCAACGAGGCTTTCTTTGGCGAGGCCATTGCTAATGCAAATGAGACAAGGAAAATAATAAGAGGAATAAGGACAACCAAGAAAATATCACTCCAAAGCGGAATTAAGAAAGATGCAAGCACCACCACTAAAGGCACTATTCTCATAATAAGTTGTTTGTTATCCATCTTATAACCATCACTATTAGCAAGTGAAAGTTTAAATACTAGCTTACCAACCGTTCTTCCTTTTTTAATAATAATAGGAATAATAATATAAGTACAAATTCCCGCTAATAAACCAGATAAAACAAATTCAAGTGAATAAATGAATGATGATTTATTACTTAAATCAACAATGTAACTTAATTTATTGAAATGATTAATATAAGCATTTAAATATGCATCTTGCATATGCTTGTTAATGTCTTCTGCTTTTACCTTTGTGGCATCTTTTGGTATACCAAATTTTGTTTTATCGTAAACTCCATCAACTTTTTCGTATGTAAACAAACAACTTGAATCTTGCTCTGGATCATCTGCAACAATTTTAAGAACTGTTCTATTAAACCATGGGATTGTGTAATATTCAGATTTGCTTACTTCTACACCATCATCGTTTTTAATCTTTTCGTTGGCAAGTCTTGAGCCGGTGCCAGGTTCAGTAACGTTACCTGTTAAATAATTTATGTAATAAGACGAAATAACATTACGATATTCCTCATATGAAGATTCTGTTGGAATAATTTGAGGATCCCCATTTTCGTCTCTATATCTTAAATGTGAATTAACTTGCTCAGTTTCAAGTTCTTTTTTATATGGTTCAGCGACTGGATTTAAAATCAATCTAAAACAACCAAATAAAAAAGCAATGAGAAATACACCAAATACAGCAACATCAATTAAGAATGCACCTGTTCTGCTAGATTGCTTCGCGAGGTTCGTGTGTCTAGGTAATGTGTATTTACGTTGCTTCATAATCTTTATTATGGACTAAATGTAAAAATATAACAACAAAAAAGACCTCCGAAGAGGTCTTTAGTTTGTTAAATAATATAATTATTTAATAATTTCTGTGACAGAACCTGAACCAACTGTACGACCACCTTCACGGATTGAGAACTTGGTTCCCTTTTCAATTGCGACTGGGTGGATTAATTCGACTGTTAATTCAACGTTATCACCTGGCATAACCATGTCTGTACCAGCTGGAAGTGTAATATCACCTGTGATGTCTGTTGTACGGAAATAGAATTGTGGACGGTAGTTGCTTAAGAAAGCTGTGTGACGTCCGCCTTCTTCTTTCTTTAAAACGTAGACTGAAGCTGTGAATTTGGTATGTGGGATGATTGATCCTGGTTTTGCAAGAACTTGTCCACGGACAACTTGATCACGGTTGATACCACGGAGTAAGATACCGACGTTATCACCTGGTTGAACGAAATCAAGTGATTTTCTGAACATTTCCATACCGGTAATAACTGATTTTTGTGTATCCTTAATACCGACAATTTCAACTTCATCGTTCATGTGTGCAACACCACGTTCAACTCTACCAGTAACGACTGTGCCACGACCAGTGATTGTGACAACGTCTTCGATTGGGAGAAGGAATGGTTTGTCTTTGTCAAGTTCTGGAACTGGGATATAGGAATCGACAGCTGCCATGAGTTCTTCGATGCATTTGTCATCGCCACCATCAAGAGCGACTTTGGCAGATCCACGAATAACTGGGAGTGTGTCTCCTGGGAATCCATAAGAAGTAAGTAAATCACGGACTTCCATTTCGACGATGTCAATGAGTTCTGGATCATCAACTAAATCACATTTGTTTAAGAAAACAACGATGTATGGAACACCAACTTGTCTTGCGAGAAGAATGTGTTCACGTGTTTGTGGCATAACGCCATCAGTTGCTGCGACGACAAGAATTGCGCCATCCATTTGGGCAGCACCGGTAATCATGTTTTTAACATAGTCGGCGTGTCCCGGGCAGTCAACGTGAGCATAGTGTCTTGTTGCTGTTTCGTACTCAATGTGTGCAGTATTAATTGTAATACCACGAGCCTTTTCTTCTGGAGCAGCATCGATTTGATCGTATGCTTTGGCTACTGCTCCGCCCTTTTTAGCAAGGACTGTTGTGATAGCAGCTGTTAAAGTGGTTTTACCATGGTCAACGTGGCCAATGGTACCAATGTTTAAGTGAGTTTT
>JAGHUR010000053.1 GCA_018064745.1 Candidatus Fiminaster equi | reverse complement strand
CTATATGTGGTAAAAAGCATGATAGAGATATTAACGCTGCAATCAATATCAAAAAAGAAGGAATTAGATTAGTACTTCAAAAACAATAGTGGTATTCCACCTAACCGTAGGAACTACGGGGTTAGCCTATTGATGCTGAATCCAAAGGATTCTCGAGTAGGAATCCCCCATCTTCAAAACATTTAATGTTTAAGTGGGGGTAGTTCAATTTACTTTGATGTAGAATTTTACTCCTTATGATTCGCATTATTTTGTATCATCCAGAAATCCCTCAAAATACCGGAAATATCTTAAGGACTGCCATGGCAACAAATTCGTTTGTTCATATCATTGGTCCGATCCCTTTTGACATTTCAGATAAGGCTCTTCAAAGAGCAGGAATGGACTACATTAAAGATGCAAAATTTGATTACTATAATTCTTATGAAGAGTTTCAAGAGAGTTTCAAAAATAAGAAAATTTACTATGTAACTAAGTATGGAGCTAACGTCTATTCCCAAGTAGATTTATCAGATAAAACAGAAGATGTTTATGTTATGTTTGGAAGAGAATCTACAGGAATTGATAAAGAAATCTTGAGCGCTCACAAAGACATGACACTTCGTATTCCAATGATGTCAACCGCAAGGTCTCTAAATTTATCTAATTCAGTAGCGATTGTTGTCTACGAAATATTAAGGCAAAAAGAGTTCCCTGGATTAGCAAGTTTCGATATGATTAAAAAGTACACAATCTGAGTTAAAATCTCGAAAATGTGTACTTTTTTATAATACTTTTTCAAAAAATGATTAATCAATTTTTTGGTCACATTCATTATTGATTGAAACTCAATTTCCTTTTTAATATAATTAAAGCATGGAAAATTTAAATAAGAAGGGCCTATTACTTATCATGTCTGGCCCAAGCGGCGTTGGAAAAGGAACAATCCGCGAAAAATTAATGGAAGATAAATCCCTTAATCTTTTCTATAGTGTTTCAATGACAACTCGCAACATGAGACCAGGAGAAGTAGATGGTCGCGAATACTACTTCGTTAGCAAAGAAGAATTTAAGAAAAACATTGAAAACGGCAATCTTCTTGAGTGGGCCGAATACGTTGGAAACTTCTATGGAACGCCAAAAGACAAAGTTGAAAATATGAGATTTGAAGGCAAGAATGTCTTGCTAGAAATTGATGTTAAAGGAACTAAAAATGTTCTTTCAAAAGTCGACGATGTCATTTCTATTTTTATTGCACCTCCTTCATTTGAAGAACTTGCCAATAGACTTAGAGGACGTGGAACTGAAACTGAAGAAGTTATTAGTAACCGTGTTGAAACTGCCAGAAAAGAACTTGAGTTTAAATCTCAATACAAGTATGTTGTCATTAATGACAAACTTGAAGATGCAGTTGATGAAATAAGAAAAATTATAAAGGAGAATTTATGATTACAATTTCAATTTATGGATTAGATCAATTTACAGTTGGTCATTATTCTGGTGAGCATACCGCAAATCTTGCTCAACTTTTCGAAACCAAGGAAGATAATATTTCTTTCTATTCACCAAATGCATATGTTTTCCATAATGGTGTTGAACAAACATCCTGGAATGCAATTGTAAAAGTAAATGCTCCAGAAAAATTTGAAGTTTTAGAAGAAAAAGTTGCTAAATATTTAATGGAAACTCTAAAAGAGTTCTCTATTAATGTTGTTGTAGAATTCTACTATTACCATTCACATCATAGATACGAAAACATTAACAAAGAATATCCAAGATTTATTAAGGAAGATAACTTAGTTAATGTTGAAGAATCTGACGAAGATGAACTTTACGAAGGAAACATCTTTGAAGGAATGGAAGAAAAATTAGAAGCAGCTTATGCTGAAAAAGAAGCACACGAATGTCATTGTCACGGAGATCATTGTGATTGTGATGATGATTGCGAATGTGATTGCGAAGACGAGGAATGCGAATGTGGTGAACACGAATGTCATTGTGGACACCATCATGATAACTAATAGTTATGATTAATTTATACGGTCAAGAAATAACCAAATTAGAAAAGTTATTAATGGACCGTGGCCAAAAGAAATATCGTGCCACGCAACTTTTCACGTGGATTTATGAGAAAAAGGCTAAGACTTTTGATGAAATGAGTGATGTTTCTAAGGCATTTAGAGATGAATTAAACCGCGATTTTTGTCTAACTCTTCCTACCATCTATAAGAAACAAGTTTCTAAAGATGGAACAATAAAGTTATTGTTAGAACTTGAAGATGGATCAAAAATCGAAACAGCACTTATGCCATATAATTATGGCAATGCTGTATGTGTTACATCTCAAGTTGGTTGTAACATGGGTTGTGCTTTCTGTGCTTCAGGTCTTCTTAAGAAGAAAAGAAATCTTGAAGTACACGAAATTGTTGGCCAAGTTTTAGTGATGAATTCTCTTTTAGAAGAGAAAGGTGAACACGTTTCACATATTGTTGTGATGGGAACAGGTGAGCCATTTGATAACTATGACAATGTCATGGATTTCATTAGAATTGTAAACCACCCAAAAGCACTTGCTATTGGTGCACGTCACATAAGCGTATCTACATGCGGGCTTGTGCCAGGCATTATGAAGTATGCACATGAAGGACTTCAAACAAATCTTGCAATTTCACTTCACGCCCCAAATGATGAAATTAGAAACAAATTAATGCCAGTTTCAAGAGCTTATCCTATGGATAAACTTATGGAAGCTGTTAAATATTATGAACAAACAGCAGGTCGTAGAGTTACATTTGAGTATATTATGCTTGAAGGCATTAATGATACACTTGAATGTGCAAAAGAACTAGTTAACTTAGTTAAGGGAACTTTGGCGTATGTTAACTTAATTCCATACAACCCAGTTGATGAACATGACTTTAAAAGAAGTAATGATAAAAACGTTCACAAATTCTTTTCTTATTTAATGCAACATGGTGTTAACACAACTGTTAGAAAAGAATTTGGAAACGATATTGATGCAGCATGCGGTCAGTTAAGAGCAAAGGAAATGAAGAAAGATGCAAGCAAAAGGTAGATTTGGTTGTCAAACTGATATTGGCTTAGTCAGAAAATCAAATGAAGACAAAGCCCTATCTTTAATCGATGCTCAAGGTAACATCTTACTTTGCGTATGTGATGGTATGGGTGGATACATGAAAGGTGATTTTGCTAGCAAAATCGCTGTTGATGTTATTTCCGCTGCATTCAAGGGACATATGAAATGGGTCTTTGAGTTCCAAGTAAAATACTGGATTTCAAAAGTCGTAAAATCAATTAACTTTTCGGTTTATTCTGAATCACATGACTCTGATAAATTTGCAGGAATGGGCACAACACTTTGTATGGCTATATTCTTTAAGAATAAAGTTTATGTTGTGAACATTGGTGACTCACGCTGTTATAGACTTGAAAAAGATAAAATTGAGCAATTAACAAAAGATCAAACTTATGTTCAACTTCTTGAATCAATGGGTAAGATTGACGAGCAAGAAAAACTTACATCAAAAGATAGACATGCTTTAATGAATTTCATTGGTCAAAATAAAGATGTTAATTATGTTTTAACAGTTTACAAAAATGAGGTTAAAACAATCTTACTTTGTTCAGATGGTTTGTATAACAATGCAAATGAAAAACAAATTTTCTCAGTACTTGATTCAAATGATAGATTAGATCAAAAAATTAATACACTCATTGGCATTGCCAATGCTAATGGTGGTTCAGACAATATTGCAATTTCAATTTGGGAGCCATATAAACATGATTAATATTGGCGATACAATTGATAATCGCTATAACATTTTAGAACACTTAGGCACCGGCGGAATGGCTGATGTTTTTGAAGCTAAAGATTTAATTAGCAATAAAATTGTGGCAATTAAGATTTTAAAAGAAGAATTGAAAGACGATAAAAATAATATTTCTTCCTTTAGGAAGGAAGCAAGTTCTGCAGCTTCAATGTCACATCCAAACATTATGGAAATTTATAATGAAGGAACATTTAAAGGTTGCCCTTATTTAGTTATTGAATACTTAAAGAATCAAACACTTCTCGATAAAATCGAGTATTTCACAAAGTTTGCTCCAAAAGAAGGATCTCAAATTATGGTTCAACTTTTAGAGGCGATTGCTTACACTCATTCACACAATATCATTCATAGAGATATCAAACCTCAAAACATTTTTTATATGCCAAATGGCACGATAAAGTTAGGAGATTTTGGTATTGCTGTAAATGAAAATGATGCGAAAAAATGCGGTAATATCCTAGGTTCTGTGTATTATTTAGCACCTGAAGTCTATGGTGGAAAATCTTATTCGATTGAGAGCGATATTTATGCAGCAGGAGTTACCTTTTTCCATATTTTAACTGGAAGAACTCCATTTGATGGTACTACTGAAGAAATTGCAAATGCTCACATCAAAAATGACTTTCCAAAGCCATCTTCAGTGAATTTATTAATTCCAAAAGAAATTGATCAAATCATTTTAAAAGCTACAAAGAAAAATCCAGCTGCAAGATATCATTCTGCAAAAGAGTTTCAAACAGACATTTTAAATTTCTTAAATGGAGTCAAAGTTAAGAAATCATTCTTAGATAGGATTTTTAAATAATGAACGGAAAAGTTTTATCAACTGTTGGTGGTGTTTGTAGAGTTTACTCTGAGGGAATAACATATAACGTTATACCAAGAGGCATTTTTAGACATGAAAATAAAAATATCGTTGCAGGTGATAATGTAATTTTTGATGATGAAGAGATGGTTATTCATGCAGTTTTGGATCGCAAAAATCATTTGATTAGACCAAGAAGTGCAAACATTGATTTAATGCTTATTACAATGTCAGTTGTTGAACCAGAACTTTCACAAGAACTTTTATATAAATTTTTGACTTATGTAAACTTAAACGGAATACCTTCTGCAGTGCTATTCACAAAGCTTGATAGACTTAATGATTTTACCGAGTTAGACGCACTTACAAAAGACCTTGAAAAATTGGGAATAAAAGTGTTCAGACTTTCACCTGAAAAAACTGAAGTTATTGAGGAATTACAGGCGTTTTTGAGCGAAAAAACCACTATAATCATGGGCCAAACGGGTGTTGGCAAAAGTTCTGCAATCAACCTAATTGATCCACAATTTGATAGAAAAATTGGCGAGTATTCTAAGGCACTTGGAAGAGGCAAACACCAGACAAAAGAAGTAATCCTTTTACCATACAAAAATGGTTTCATTGGAGACACTCCAGGTTTCTCATCCTTGGAGCTTGAAATTTACAAAGAAGATTTAGCTCAATATTTCCCAGGTTATTCAAACCATTATTTACAATGTTATTTTTCAAATTGTTTACATCAAAACGAAAAACAATGTAAAATTAAAGAAGAAATAGAGAAAGGTAACCTTTCAAAGGAAGGTTATGAAGTATATATTAAATTACTTAACTCACTCGAGTACAAACAAGAGAGGTACAAAAAATGAAAAACTATGTAGCACCAAGTTTATTATCAGCAGATAAAGAGAATTTAGAAGCGGAAATTAAGAAAGTTGAAGCTCTTGGAGCAGAATACATCCATTGGGACATTATGGATGGTATTTTTGTTGAAAACAAATCTTTTGAAGATAGTGTTGTAGCAAAATTCCATAATTGCCACAAAATGATAAATGATGTTCACATCATGGTTGCTGATCCAAAACATGTTGCTCCAATTTTTATTAAAGCAGGCGCTGATATTGTTACATTCCATTATGAAGCTGTTGAGTGTCCTAAATGTGCTCAAAAAGTTATTGATTTAATTCATGATCAAAAATGTAAGGCTGGTATTTCTATTAAACCAAAGACACCAGTTAGAGTATTAAAGAAATTAATCGACAAAGTCGATTTAGTTTTAGTAATGTCTGTAGAACCTGGAAAAGGTGGTCAAGCATTCATTCCAAGCGCTTTAAAGAAAATTAAAAAACTTCGCAAGTGGATTGATAAACGCAATTTAAATTGTTTAATCGAAGTTGATGGTGGCATTAATGGCGAAACAGGAAAACTCTGTAGGGATGCGGGAGTCGATATTTTAGTTGCAGGTTCTTATCTTTATGGCCATGATGATATCAAAGAAAGATTTGAGACATTAAGATAATGCAAT
This sequence comes from Candidatus Fiminaster equi, assembly GCA_018064745.1. Lineage (GTDB taxonomy): Bacteria > Bacillota_I > Bacilli_A > RFN20 > CAG-826 > Fiminaster > Fiminaster equi. The sequence goes on along the minus strand of JAGHUR010000053.1, from coordinate 11,443 downwards.
TTACTCCAATTTGGATTGTTACTCTCTGTGTTTATCTCGTTAGTGCAATTGCTATCGTATTTTTAGCAAAATTAACCGCAAAACCTGTAGATTCTTATAATTTTTCATTTAAAAGAATGTTTCCGTTTGAGGTTTTAAACCATAACGAAAAGCCACTTCCATATAAGATTTTGCTTTGTGTTTTTGTTGCAACAAGTTTTGCTCCAATTTTTAATCTTTTTACTAAATACGGACAGATTGCAAATGTTCAAGGAATATCGATTGCAATTTGTTGTATTTTTGGTTTAGCTGCAATATGTTTTGCATTCCTTCATTATTTTGATGCAACCCATACAATGGTTCATTTAATTTTATTTGTTACTTTTTTATGTCTAACCTTGTTAGGAAATGCATTAGCCGCCATAAAAGGTTTTGCAGTTTATGGAGCTTACGCAAGACATAATCAAAAGATGTATTGTTCAATTGTTGGTGGAATTATTTGTGGTTTATGTGCGCTCGTGTGCGTGATACTTTCTTTAAATCCAAGACTAAAACATTGGGCAACATTAGACAAAACTGACAATGGTTATGCACGTCCGAAAATATTTATTCTAGCATTCTCAGAATGGTTAACATTTTTTATGTTAGCTATTGGAGAAGCTTCCTATTTCTTAGTCTTATTAGTTCAATAAAAAAGGTTCTCAACTGAGAACCTTTTTACTAAGTAAAACACTAAAATTATTTAGCGTTTTTCATTAATGAGCGGTGTGCTCTTGCTGTCATTTTGACAGTGACCATTTTGCCATTAATGTTAATTTTATATTTTTGTAAGTTACCATTCCAAACTCTACGAGTTGCGATCATTGAGTGGGAACGTGCGTTTCCTGAACGTGGACCAACGCCTGAAATTTGACATACTCTTGACATACTTCTTTTCCTCTTTTCTAAAAAGCGAGATATATTTTAACAAAAGAAATCATTTATGTAAATAAAGATTTTTATTAGATTTTTTTGTTTGGAAACTTTCTCTTAAATTCTTCTTTGTCAATTAAGTGGCACTTTTCAAGTGCTTTTGCAAAAATTAAACCCTCTTTATCGAAAGCTAAATAGTGGTCTCTTCCATCTTTTGTATAGAATAAAAACATTTTCTTTTTGCGCGAAAATTCTTCATCGATATAAATGATGTCTGACCAAAAATATTCACTTACTTTTCCCATTTTGGTATGAACTAACTTCAAAGAAGTAAGTTCATAGGATGTTTGAGTAATTGAAATTGTGCAGAATAAAATTGATGCTGCAACAAGCGATGTTGTGTAGACATAAAATGATGATTCAAGTGGCCAAAATTTGCCTGAAATTGCACCTTGGAATGAGACGTAAAAAATAGCCTCAAAAACAATGAACAAAATAATAAAAATCAATATAATTCTCCAAGGATTTGGTCTTAAAACTTTTTGTTTTTTCTTGTTCATTTCGACAATATTTTAGCAAAGTTTTTGCAATAAAAACATTGTATTTATTTAATTAATTTTTCTTTGTGCTACAATATATCCGCCTATTAGTGAAAATTAATTTAAATTAACAAGGTGCAATATCGTATAGAATTGGAGTTAGCAGGTTATGAGTTACGAACATTTAAAAATTGAAGCAAAATGGAAAAAGGTTTACGAGGATAAAAAACCATTCTTTTGTGACACCCACGATTTTAGTAAACCAAAGTATTATGTCTTAGATATGTTTCCTTACCCATCAGGTCAAGGTTTACACGTTGGACACCCACTTGGTTATACAGCATCTGATGTCGTCGCAAGAATGAAAAGAATGCAAGGATTTAATGTCCTTCATCCAATTGGTTTTGACGCATTCGGACTTCCAGCAGAACAATTTGCTATTCAAAATAACAAACATCCATACGAATTCACTAAGAAAAATATTGATCACTTTAGAGAACAAATCAAAGCCCTTGGTTTCTCATATGACTGGAGCAAAGAAATTGCTACATGTGATCCAAGTTACTATAAATGGACACAATGGATTTTCTCTTTATTATATAAGGACGATTTAGCATACGTCAGCAATATTCCAGTTAACTTCTGTCCAGAACTTGGCACCGTTTTAGCAAACGAGGAAGTTATTGATGGCAAATCAGAACGTGGTGGTTACCCAGTTATTAAAATGCCAATGAGACAATGGGTTTTAAGAATCACAAGATATGCTGATAAACTCATTGAATCTTTAGATACAATGGATTGGCCAAAATCCACATTAGTAATGCAAAAGAACTGGATTGGTAAATCCTTAGGTGCTGAAATTACATTTAAAGTTGCTGATTCAAATGAATCATTTGATGTCTTCACTACACGTGCAGATACATTATTCGGATGCACATACTGCTGCCTCGCACCTGAGCACCCACTTGTGAAGAAGCTTGCTTCTGAAGAACAAAGAGAAGCAGTTGAAAAATACATTAAAGAAGTTCAGACAAAGTCTGATATGGAAAGAACTGAACTTAACAAAGATAAAACCGGTGTATTTATTGGAGCATATGCTATCAATCCAATTAACGGAAAGAAAGTTCCAATTTATGCAGCAGACTATGTTTTATATGGTTATGGAAGCGGTGCAGTTATGGCTGTTCCAACTCATGACCAAAGAGACTATGAATTTGCTAAAAAACATGGTCTTGAACTAGTTCAAGTTCTTGAAGGTGATGTGTCAGAGCACGCCATGGAAGGCGATGCAAAACACATCAACTCAGACTTTGCAAACGGCTTAAATATTGCCGATGCAAAGAAAGCAATTATTGCTAAACTTGAAGAAATCGGTGCAGGAAAAACAAAAGTTAACTATAAGTTAAGAGACTGGATTTTCTCAAGACAACGTTATTGGGGAGAGCCAATTCCAGTAGTCACTTTCTCTGATGGAACTACTTATTGTTACAACGTTGATGAACTTCCACTTACTCTTCCAGAGATGAAAGTTTATGCACCTAGTGGAGACGGAAAATCACCACTTGCAAATGCAAAGGAATGGTTAAATGTTGAAATAAATGGAAAGAAAGGCGAAAGAGAAACTAACACTATGCCACAATGGGCTGGTTCATGTTGGTATTACATTCGTTATTTAGATCCACAAAACAATAATGCAATTGCTGACCCAGAATTAATTAAACACTGGTTACCAGTTGATCTTTACATCGGTGGTGCAGAACACGCTGTTCTTCACTTACTTTATGCTAGATTCTGGCACAAATTCTTATTTGATAAAGGTGTTGTCTATTCAAACGAACCATTCAAGAAATTATTCCATCAAGGAATGATTCTTGGTGAAAACGGTGAGAAAATGTCAAAGTCTAGAGGCAACGTAGTTAATCCAGATGACATGATTCAAGAATATGGCGCCGACTCACTTCGTTTATTCGAAATGTTTGCAGGACCACTTGAAGAAGGTTTTGCATGGTCTACCAAAGGTATGGCTGGCGCACGTAGATTTATTGAACGTGTGTATAGACTTTATACTGATCCTGAGTTTGTTGGTAAATTTTCAGATGAAAACAGTGGTGAATTAGATTTTGTCTATAATGCTACTGTAAAGAAAGTTACAAATGATTTTGCAAACTTACAAATTAATACAGGCATTGCTCAAATGATGATTTTTGTTAATGCATTATTTAAAGCAAAAACTTTATATAAACCATACATGGTTAACTTCATTAAAATGTTCAGCTGTGTTTGTCCATTTGTTGGTGAAGAACTTTATCAATTAATTACAGGAAAAGAACTTGTTGACTATGAAACATGGCCAACTGTTGATGAATCAAAACTTGTTTTGAATACGGTTAAGATTGCTGCTTCCGTAAACGGAAAACTTAGAGATACATTTGATGCATCAGTTGATGCAAACGAAGAAGAACTTCAAAAACTTGCAATGGAATGCGAGGGCGTTAAACGTCACATTGAAGGCAAACAAATCAAACGTGTCATTGTTGTTAAAGGAAAGATTGTAAATATCATCGCTTTATAAAATGGAAAAAGAATTAAGTTTAATTATTGATATCGGAAATAGCACAACAGTTTTTGGCTTATTCGATAAAGAAGAATATGTTGCTCATGTTGTTACTTTAACTCATGGTGACAACGAAGGAATTCGTAAAGAAAAATTCCAACACTTTTTAAGCGATTTTGAAGATTGCAAAATTGCTAAAGGAATGATCTTTTCGGTTGTTCCAAGTATGAACAAGAAAATTGCTAAACTTGTAAAGAAATTACTTCATTTTAACATTGGCATTTTTGACTGGAAAAACTATGTTTATAGTAAAAAAGACCCAAGAATTACCGATAATATTGGCGCAGATTTGCTAGCAGATTTAGTTGGAGCAGACAAACTCTATTCCCATCCGCAAATGATCTTTGACCTTGGAACAATCAATAAGCTTTTGATTACTAACAAGGATGGAATTTTCTTTGGTGCTTCATTTAATCCTGGTACGGAAATTTCATTGAATCTTTTCGCAAATAAAACAGCTCTTCTTCCTAATGTTGAGAAGGCTGAGAAAATTCCAGAAACAACTGGCCTAAATACAATTGAATCAATGAGACATGGAATTTATTGGTCGACTGTCGCATATGTGAATCATGAGCATGAGGCTCAAGAAAAATTAATGGGTCAACCAATAAAATTAATTTTAACTGGTGGAAATTCAAATATTGTTAAAGATGATATTAAAGACAAAGAATTTGATCCACTTTTAACCCTTAAGGGTATGAACTATATGTTTTTGGAGGAAAAATAATGAGTTACAAAACACATTTAAGATTTTATCATCATGAAATGATGAAAGAGTTAAAGGAGCTTATTAAAATTCCTTCAGTTTATGATGAATCAACAAAAACAGATAAAATGCCATTTGGCAAAGCTGTCGATGATGCTTTAGCTTACGTTGCTGGTATGGGTGAACGCTATGGCTTTAAGGTTGATAGATGTGATGGTTATTGTACAGAACTTACGATTGGTGAAGGTGAAAGAACCATTGGTATCTTTGCACACGCTGACGTTGTACCTGCAACAGGCAAATGGGATAGTGATCCATTCGAACCAAGAATCCATAATGGCAATATTTATGGACGTGGTACTAGTGATGATAAAGGACCGTTACTTGCAGCCTTTTTTGCTACCAAAGCTTTAGAGAAAAGCAGACTTCTTAAAAACTATAAAGTTCGTATTGTTGTTGGTGGTGATGAAGAACGTGGTTCTAAGTGTTTAGATTACTACTTCTTGAAACTTAAAAAACCAGCTCCAGATTTTGGTTTTACTCCAGACTCCGATTTCCCATTAATTTATGGTGAAAAAGGTATCACTGATTTCTTCTGCGAATTGAAGATGAATATACCTGGTGTTAAGTCTATAAAAGGCGGTATTGCAACTAATGCTGTTTGCGATAAAGTTGAGATTGAATTAGATGATCCAACAGCTATGGTAAATTATTGTAAAGAAGCGGGAATTTCCCACGAAATCACCGGTAAAACCCTAATAATTTTAGGAAAATCAGCTCATGGCTCAACGCCTGAATTAGGCGATAACGCAGCCTTAAAAGCAATGATTGGATTAGGCAAAGTTTATGATGTTCCTGAGCTATTAAATTTAGGCAAAAAATTAAGCGATACAACAGGTAAATCTTTTGATGGTTTTGCAGAGTCAGAATTACTTGGTCAAACAACTTATTGTGTAGGCAAGATTTCTTATAAAAAAGGCATGCTTGATTTTACTGTTAATTTTAGATATCCAGAAAACGTTGATAGAACTGCTTATATGATCAATTTTGATAACAATTTCAAAACATTAACAGTTCTTGGGGAAGAATCTCATTATCTTTTATATAATCCAGAGTCTGATTTAGTTAAGACTTTACTTAAGGCTTACAAGAAAGAAACTCATGATAGAACAAAGCCATTAACAACTGGTGGCGGAACTTATGCAAAGCATGCTAAGAATACAATCGCTTTTGGAGCACTCTTCCCAGGACGTCCATCAACCATGCATGAGCCAAATGAATTAATGCCAATTAAAGACATTTACAAATCAGCTAGAATTTATGCAAGAGCTATTAAAATGCTCGGAGAATTAAATAAGTGAGAACAAAGTATAAACAATGGGCAGTCGACTATGTCGATGAACATCCAGAAATAGCAATTCAAAAACTAGATTTAAAAGATCCTTTCTTTACCGAAAAGGATGTTGTTTTTGAAGTTGGTTCTGGAAAAGGCGATTTTATCGCAGCCTTATCTTTAAACCATCCAGAATACAATTTCCTTGCAATTGAAAGAGTAAAAACAGTTGCAGGAATGATGTCAAAAAAGCTTGTTGAACAAGGAAATAAAAATGTAAAAGTTTTCCCTTGGAATGCTGAGCTCATCTTTGATGAGATTAAAGAAGGATTTGTTTATTCAATTTATTTAAACTTTGTAGATCCATGGCCAAAGAAAAGGCATGAAAAAAGACGTCTTACTTTTATAACCTTCCTTGAACAATATTATAGGATTTTAAGAAAAGGCGGACGTTTGTATTTTAAGTCTGATAATGATGGTTTGTATGAATTTACAAAAGAAGAAATTGCTAAAACTAAATTCAAAGTAATTTCAGATGAAGAAAATTACAAATTCGATTCTGAAAACGACTATATTACTGAATATGAAAATAAATTCCGCTCTATAGGGAAGAGCATTCATAGAATTATTTTAGAGAAGTAGAGGGTAGGATATGGAACTCGAAATCAAATTAAAAGAAGAAGGAAAAATTTCAAGACTAACAAACAAAACATTCCAATTTGATCCTAGATTAAAAGATGGATTTTTTGCTGCAAATTATTTCCTAAAATCTCGCAAAATAGTGGAGAAATACGCAGGAAATCACATAGTAACCATGCAATTTTTCCAAAGAAGAGACGACTCAAAACTTTGTGGTGTTGATGAAGCAATCGCTCTTATTCATGAGTATGCTGTTCATCCAGAAGAACTTGAAATTGTTGCTCTTCATGATGGCGATATCATTCAAGCAAATGAACCAGTTTTGAAAATTACCGGAAAATATGAAAACTTTGGTTTTCTTGAATCAATGATTGATGGAATCCTTGCAAGAAGAACTTCTGTTTGTACCAACGTTTATAATGTAATGAAAGCCTTAAATGGAAAAGCAGATATTTTCTCAATGGCTGATAGACAAGATGATTACCACACACAAATTGGCGATGGATATGCAACTTATGTTGCAGGTATTAGAAAAGTTTCTACTGACGCACAAGGATTGTGGTGGGGAGGACATGGTGTTGGCACAATGCCACACGCACTCATTCAAGTTTGTGGTGGAGATATTTGCAAAGCTGCTGATTTATATCACAAAACATTCCCTGATGAAAAAGTTACAGCACTCATTGATTACAATAACAATGTTGTTCACGATTCCGTGATGCTTGCTAAACATTTAGGTGAAACATTAAGAGCAGTTAGAGTTGATACTTCTAAATCATTAATAGATCACTACTTCGATGATAAAGACACCTCTGGTTTTGATGCTCATGGTGTTTGTAAAGAACTCATTTTTGCATTAAGAAAAGCTCTTGATAACAATGGTTTTAACTATGTTAAGATTATTGTTTCATCTTCATTTACTGCCGAAAAGATTTCTGAGTGGGTTAAGCTTGGAGTTCCAGTAGATACTTATGGTGTTGGGACCTCATTAATTAATAACATGACTTGTGGTTTTACAGGTGATTTAGTTATGCTTGACGGAAAGAAACAAGCTAAGGAAGGAAGAGAAAATATTCCTTCTGATAGACTTGAAAAAGTTGATTATCCAATTTACTAATTTTCATTGCTTACATTTTAGATAAGGGAACTTTGTTCCCTTTTCTTTTTGCTTATGAAAATTACTGAAAATCTACCTTGTAAGTTACATTCCATTCATTTATAATGAAAACGCATTTGGAGGTTTCATATGGAAAATCTAAAAGATAGAGTTACCATTTACGAAGTTGCTAAAGCAAGTGGTGTCTCATTAGCTACAGTTTCCCGTGTTATTAACAACCAAGGAAACGTTACTGAAAAAACTCGTGAAAAAGTTCAAGAAACAATTAAAAAGTTAGGCTATAAACCATCTGGTTTAGCCCAAGCTCTTGCAACAAGTAAATCAACAACAATTGGTGTTGTTATTCCTAGCGCAAACTATGTTTATATCTCATGCGTTTTAAATGGTATTGCAGAAGTTTGTAAGGAAAAAGGCTACAATTTACAATTATTTTCAACATCACATTCAAGAGAAGATGCTATCCGCGTTTTAGAGAAAGTTATTACATCACACGTTGATGGTGCAATCATCTTTGATGATGAACTCGATGAAGAAGATGTTAGCCAATTAAATTCATATTACGTTCCAACTATTGTTATTAACAATAGAGTTGAGGGTGAAAGAGTTGGCTGTATTGTTTTCGGTTATGAACATAACCTTCGTAAAATCGTTGCTGACAAATTAGCAAAAGATTCAGAAAAAACACCAACATTTATTCACGTTCACAACTGTGGTCGTTTACTTGCAAGAACAGAAAAATCATTCATTGAAGTTTGTAAGCAAGCGAATAGAGAATATGCAATTTTTAATTGCGATGACTCTTCATCTAGAACTTATGATGACTTCATGGAATATTTCAAAACTCATAAACAAGGATATTTTGTTGCCTACCGTGATTCAATCGCAGGCGCCATTGTTAACGCAGCAACTGACTCTGGTCTTAGAGTTCCAGAAGATGTTGAAGTTTTGTCACTTATTGGAACAAAATACGCAAATATTACTCGTCCAACTTTAACAAGTATGAACATTGATATGGTTGACGTTGGTAGACGTGCAATGTACATGTTAACCGATCTTGCAAAAAATGAGCTCGAAAAGAAAACATACAGAATTGAATCAGTCTACGTAAAACGCGACTCAACAAAGGAGTAATTTATGGTAAATATATTAGATGAATTAAAAGCACGTGGACTTATTAAAGACTTTTCAAACGAAGATGAAGTCCGTGATTTATTAAATACAAAACAAACAATTTACTGTGGATTTGATCCATCTGCATCCTCGATGCATGTTGGTAACTTTGTTATGATTTCAATGCTCATGAGACTTCAAAGAGCAGGACATAAAATCATCGCAATTGTCGGTGGTGCTACTGGTATGATTGGTGACCCATCAGGCAAATCTAAAGAAAGAAATTTACAAGGCGTTGAAACCTTAAAAGCAAATACAGAATGTATTAAAAAACAACTTGAAAGATTTATTGATTTATCAGATCCAGAAAAAGGAATGATTATTAATAACTATGAATGGTTTGGTGCAATGGGAGTTTTAGATTTCTTAAGAGATTATGGAAAATATTTCCCAGTCAATTACATGTTATCTAAAGATATTGTTGCATCGAGACTTCAAAGCGGTGTTTCATTTACTGAATTTGCATACATGATTCTTCAATCAGTTGACTTCTTAAAACTTCATCAAGAACATGGTGTTTCAATGCAAATTGGTGGTGGCGACCAATGGGGCAACTTAACTTCTGGTCTTGAACTCATTCGTAAGATTGAAGGACAAGAAGCAAAAGTTGGATGTTTTACAGTTCCACTTCTTCTTGATCAAAATGGCAAGAAATTTGGTAAGTCAGAAGGTGGTGCTCTCTACTTAGATGCAAACCTTGTCTCACCATATAAAATTTATCAATATTTCATTAATGTTTCTGATGATGATGCAGCAAGATACCTTAAGGTATTCTCCTTCAAATCACTTGAAGAAATCGCTGCAATTACCAAAGAACACTATGATAATTTAGGAGCAAGAATTGCTCAAAAAGCTTTAGCTTACGAAATCGTTGGTTTAATCCATGGTGAAGCAAAAGCAGCAGAGTGCAAAAAGATGTCAGAAGTCTTATTCTCTGGTGATGTTAAATCACTCTCAAAGGAAAACATTGTTGAACTCTTTGGTGATTTACAAGTTGAACAACCAAAAGGATTATTAATTGAAGATTTATTAATTGCAATTAAAGCAGCTTCTTCAAAACGTGAAGCAAGAGAATTCATTAATGGAAATGCTGTTGCAATCAATGGTGAAAAAGTGACAGATCTTGCTCACATTGTTGATGACAAGGATGCTCTTTTTGGAGAATACGTTGTTATCAAACGCGGAAAGAAAAATTACTATTTAGTAAAATTTAATTAATATGAAAAAGTTCATTTTGCCTTTCTTACTTTTATCTACAGCACTATGTGCTGGATGTGGTACACAAGGCCCAAAAGGTGATAAAGGAGATCCAGGTGAAAAAGGTAATGACGGAAAAGATGCTGGAGTAGTTGATTTTTCAAAGATTTCAAGCAAGGTTTATTATCAATATGATTTAGACGATGACGAATTAACTAAAAAAGTTATTCGTACAGGTTTCGAAGATATTGAACCAATGGATTACGCTATCCCTGATTTAGAAACTTTTAATTACATTCATGAATTTGAATGGTTTGTCCCAAATTTAAAATTTGAAGCCGATAAATTTTATTGGGCTTGGGATAGTGGATTTATCACAATTATTGAATCACTCGATCCTTTTACTGCAACATTCGAATATGGTGTTGAAGTTTATGATTATGAATACACAATTATTGGTGGAAGATATTTTGATGATTTCAACGAAATCATTTTCAGTGAAAATATCATCTTATATAAAGATGAAAATTTTGGAACTAAAGTTTATTATTCTGAAGATTATTTAAAGAATAAAGGCATCGATTTCTTTGATGCCGAAGATGTACTCGGAGGAATTATTGAATGAGACAATACATTTGTGATAGATACGGAATGTGTTTAGGGGAAATTTCAATTGATGGTTTTGGAAACAAGACAGTCTATAACATGTCGGGCCAAAAGCTCGGTTATTATGATGCATCCACAGAATCAACATATGATCCAACTGGAAGAAAATTATTCCAAGGCGACATGTCTGGCGCATTACTAATCATGTATAAATAAGAACAAGAAAAGGGAACCAAGTGGTTCCCTTTAATTTGCTCATATTCAGTGAATTATAACATTCTGTTATAGTATTCAATGACTTGGGCTTCGTTGATGTCTTGTGGAAGTTCTTTTCTTTCTGGCATTCTTACGAATTCACCTTCGAGCTTTGAAGCATCTACTTTGACGAATCCAACTGAAGCTGGTTTGCTTTCAAGTGAAGCTTTGACGACAGCTAAGTCGTGGCCTTCTTTGAGAGCAATCTTATCGCCGACTTTGCAAAGATATGATGGAATATCAACCTTTGAGCCATTGACGACGATGTGACCGTGGTTGACGAGTTGTCTTGCAGCTCTACGAGTTCTTGCAAATCCCATTCTGTAGACAAGATTGTCTAAACGTGACTCAAGAATTCTGAAGAAAGCAATACCTG
>JAGHUR010000011.1 GCA_018064745.1 Candidatus Fiminaster equi | reverse complement strand
TTTTCCATACATATATTATACTATCATTTCATTTGAAATGATAGTGTTATTTTAATTTTTTTAGCAATTCATCCCACCGCTTAGCGAGCTTGAAGCGGGGGGTCTTCTTGCTACAATAGATAAAACTGTCTACTGTTCAGGGCAAATTGCTATTGATCCAACAACAAACACATTGATTGATGAAGACATTTCTGCTCAAACACATCAAGTAATGAAAAATATTAAAGAAGTTCTTAAAGCTGCTTCCTCAAGTTTAGACAAAGTTGTGAAAGCTACAATATTCTTAACTGACATGAATAACTTCGCTGTCGTTAACGAAATTTATAAGTCATATTTTACAGAAAATAATTACCCAGCAAGAAGCGCTGTTGAGGTATCAGAATTACCAAAAGGAGCGCTAGTTGAAATAGAAGTTATTGCTATTCAAGAGTAAAGAAAAAACACGGATTTTCCGGTAAAATCACCGCAAATTACCGTGTTTTTTATTATTTTATTTCTTCAATAGGTACAGCTGAAACGAAATCATTAATTGGTAAAGTAAAGACGATTCCTTGTCCTTTTGTATTAAGTCCTGCGTCTTTGTAGATTGCTTGAATAATGCTGTCTTTAAGTTCGCTGTAGCAAACAATAAATACAACTTCTTTTTCTGGTGAAACTTTGATGCCAAAGAATTTTTCGGCATCACCATTTGAAGTTCCTCTTGCGTGGAAGATCGTTCCGCCTCTTGCTCCTTCGTTTTTGGCTGCTTGCATTACTAGGTCAGAATAACCGTTGTTGATAATACAAACAATTAACTCTTTTTGATCGCTCATACTATTTACCTGTAACCTTTCTTGTGTTTGATAAGAATTTATAAATTGAAACACCCATAACAGATGTTAAATTGATTGAGAATGAAATTCCGTTTGATGCTTTAGATACAGAGAATCTTTGTTTTAAAGTATTTTTAACTTTATCAGTTAAATCTTCTCTTACAAACGAGAAAATAATTTGTTTTTTGTTGTCAGCAACAAGGTTTGGCACAAATTTAGCACCAGTTCCTTCGCCTTGTGTAATTACAGAGTAATTAACACCGACTCTTTCAAGTAATTTTACAACGCCATCAGCTTGTCCATGAGGAACAATGCTAATAAAAATTTTAATCCTAGCTAAATTGGAGGTTTCTTCATATGGAACAAAACGACCATTGGTTGATCTAATTAACTTTTTCTCTTCTTTTTGTTTTTTACGAAAAGCCATAATCGTCCTCCTTAAAAGTGAATGATTTGATCGTCGTAAGCGTCTGCGATACGTTTACGAGCAACGCTCATTCTGTATTTTTCCTTAACTGTTCCAGTTAAACCGAGTAACTGAATCATAATTAATGGCATTAATGCAACGATTGCAATTGTGCCGAATGCATTTTTCATAATTTCTGTAGATGAGTTTGCACCCGCAAAAATAAAGCATGCTCCAATAGCAAATGGTTGAATAAATGTTGAGTTCATTGGACCAGAAACAACGCCTCCTGAGTCAAATGCGATAGCGGTATAAATTGGTTTTACAAAGAATGACAACAAGAATGCTATGAAATAACCTGGAACTACCACATAGAATAAACTGAATCCCATAAATGTTCTCATCATTGCAATAGCAATAGCGACGCCGTTACCAATAGCAATTGAGAATAAAACTGCCAATTTCTTAACAGAACCATTAGAAACGGTTTCGATTTGATCTGTTAAAACGTGAACTGCTGGTTCAGCAAATACTGCAACAATGCCAAGAACCGCGCCAACAACAACTAGAATTATTTTATTTCCACTTTGTGCAATTTCTTGCCCCATTATCTTACCAACAGGTAAGAATCCAGCATCAACTGCAGTTAGGAAGAATACTAAACCAACATAAACTAAGACAACGCCAATAAATAAGGAAAGCAATTTTCTTGCAGATAACTTAATAAAGATCAATTCGTATATTAAGAACAACACAACAATTGGAACTAATGAAGTTGCAACTTTCATTAATGTTCCGTTCATTCCACCTAACGCGTGCCAGAATGGAACAAAGACATTATCAGGATTAGTTGGTGCTGAATATTCATATACTAAGGCTTGATTCTTTAAGAAGATTGATAAAATCAATACAACTAAAATTGGTCCAATTGAAGAGAATGCAACTAAACCGAATGAGTCAGCATCGGTTTTCTTACCAGAACGTGATGCAGCTAAACCAAGACCAATACTAAGTATAAATGGAACGGTAATTGGTCCAGTTGTTACGCCACCACTATCTAAAGAAAGTGGAACATATGCGTAATCAACTAAACAACATAATGCAAACATTAAACCATAGAACGCTAATAACCATAAGGTTAAAGGTTTTTGTAAAAGAATTCTAATGGCACCAATAACTAAGAAAATGCCAACGCCAACACCGATACTCACAGTTAAAACTGTACTATCGATAGGAACTTGGTCAGCAAGCACTGATAGGTCTGGTTCAGCCATTGTAATAAATGCACCAAACAAGAAGAAAATAATGACAAGCATTGCCATACTTCTTTTTTTGGTGATTGATGAACCAATGAGTTCACCCATTCTAGACATGGATGTTTCTGAACCCATGTTAAATAACCACATACCAATGATTACAAAAACAACACTGATGCCAAAAACCCAAAGTTGATTTGATTCAAAATTTGCAACTTTTGCAAAATATAAAACTAAAACAACCACCAATACTGGTAAAGTTGAGAGAAGTGAATCTTTTAGTTTTAACAGTGCCTGTCTCATTGCGTATATATTAAACCATAACTAAAAAGCACTCGCAATAACGAGCGCCCTTTTTACTACAAAACTAATACGAATTAATGGAACAAATTCTCAAATTGAGCTGGCATTTTAGACTCAAAAACAAAAATTTTCTTTGTTACAGGATGAACAAATTTTAATTTGTATGCATGAAGTCCAAGACGTTTAATTGGATCGGCTGGTTCACCATATTTGTCGTCTCCGATTACGTGGTGTCCTCTATGACCTAATTGTACACGAATTTGGTTCTTTCTTCCTGTATCAATTTTTACATCTAAAAGCGAATAAAGTTTATTTGATTTCAATACTTTGTATTGTGTTACACATCTTTTGCCATTTTTTCTGTCGTTTGAAACATACATTAAATTGAGGGCATTTTCTTTTAAATAATCAACAAAAGTGTCCTCTGGTTTTTCCATGTTCCCTTCAACAACAGCATAGTATCCTCTTTCAAGAACAATTTCGCCCCATTCTTTTTGTAAAATATCTTTAATTTTTGCGTTCTTAGCAAACATCAAAACACCAGACGTGTCTTCGTCTAAACGGTGAACCACAAATACTCTATTGTGCTTATCTTTTTGTTGCACATAATCATTAACCATACGATAGGCTGTTCTGCCCTTTTCATTATCGCTCGGAACAGTTAACAATCCGCTTGGTTTATCTATAACAATAAACTCATCATTTTCATAAATAATCGGTAAATCACGGCGATTTTTGCGGGAAATTCGCTGTTTTGAGACAATTACGACGTCATCTTTTGAGAGCTTTAAATTGTATTGAGAAACCGGTGCTCCATTCACTCCAACATAGTGTCCTGAGAGAATTGATTTAACTGCATTTCTGGATAAGTTTGGAAATTTTTCAAACAAAAAAGAGAGGAGTTCGCACTCTTCTTTAACCTTGAATTCTTTAATCGAATTTGGGTTAACTTTACCTTTGTGGATTTCTCTCTTTTTATCGTTCTTATTCATCTAAGTTTTTTGAATAACCAATTAATTCCTTGTAGCATTCTGGTCTACGATCTCTGAACACACCCCAAGAAACTCTTTCTTTATCTATTGATTGAAGGTCAAATTCATGTACTCTGAACCCTTCTTCTTTTCTGTCCATTTCTTCAACAACATTTCCATATTGGTCTGCTATAAATGAGAAACCTTGGAATGTCATTGATGATTTTCCTGCTGTTTCAAGTCCAACTCTGTTGGAAGCACAGACAGGAATAATATTTGCAGCTGCATGACCGCACATTGTATTGCGCCAGTGTGGCATGGAATCACGCACTAAAACTGGTTCAGAACCAATTGCTGTTGGATAAAGTAAAATTTCTGCATCTTTTAATGCTAAAATTCTTGCAGTTTCTGGGAACCATTGATCCCAACAAATTCCAACACCAACACGACCAAATTTTGTTTTGAAAACTTTAAATCCTGTATCTCCTGGTGAGAAATAGAATTTTTCTTCGTAACATTCGCCAGTTGGAATGTGTGTTTTACGATACATCCCTAAATCTTTACCATCAGCATCAATCATTACTAACGAATTAAAGTAATTTGCTCCTGATTTTTCAAAGAATGAAATTGGAAGAACTACATTGTATTTTTTTGCAACTTTTTTAAAGTGCTCAATTAAGTTTGATTTGCTTCTATTTTCAGCTAATTCAAACTTGTCATAATCTTCGACTTGGCAGAAATATAGATTAGAAAAAAGTTCCTGCAAAAGAATGATATTTGCACCTGCTTTTGCACAATTTTCCACCATTTTCTCGGCTTTTTTAATGTTTTCCTCGTAGTTTGAGGAGCAGCTCATTTGAGTAATTGCGACCTTAATTTTCATTTCGTTTTTTAAACTCCTTATTGTATGGGATTTGCATTGTTATACAGTGAACGTTTCCACCACCTAACAAGATTTCTTTTGTGTTAAATTGAATAATTTCTTTTTCTGGATAAAGAGCTTGTAATGTTTTCTTAGCAAGCTTATCTTCAGGAACTCCAAATGCAGGAAGAATGACAAATTTTTCTCCTTGATAGAAGTTAATATAACTTGCAGCAAGTCTATTTCCTTCAACACGTGATTTTGCATTATATTTTCCTATAGAAATACCTTTTGATTCTTTCTTTGACATATAAATAGGTGATGGAACCTTAATTTTAACAATTTCTAACTTTCTGCCTTTTGCATCAGTTGAATTTTTGAGGACTTTATAAGCATCGTTTGAGAATTTATATTGAGGATCATTTTTATCATTTGTCCACGCGAGTGCAACAACACCAGGTTTGATGAAACAAGCGACATTATCGACGTGCTCATTAGTCTCATCTTCATAAATTCCGTGTTCTAACCAAATAATTTTAGATACACCAAGATAAATCTTGAGTGTTTCTTCAATTTCTAATTGATTAAGGTGTGGATTTCTTCCTTCTGAAAGAAGGCAAGCTTTTGTTACAAGACAAGTTCCCTCCCCATCAACATGAATTGATCCACCTTCAAGAATGAAGTCTTCTAATCTATAACATTCGACACCAAATTTCTTTGCTAAATTCTTAGTTAAGGCATCATCTTGTTTGTAGTTTGAGTACAATCCATCAACTTCACCGCCCCAAGCATTAAATCTAAAGTCAACGATTCTCATTCTGTCACCATTTGTAACAAAAATTGGAGAATTGTCACGTGCCCAAGCATCGTTATAAGCAATCTTGATTGGATAAATATTTTTAAGTCCTTCGTAATCTTTGATTACGCGATTCCATAATTTTGGAGATATTCCAACATAAACAGGTTCATATTTTGCAATACTGGTAATAACTTGTTTGTAGTTTTCAAGTGCTGGTTCAGCATTTTTTCTCCAAGTATCTTTTCTAAATGGTAAAAGAACAATAGTTCCACTGTGTTTATTGCCTTCAAAAGGCATAGAAAACTCATCTGCACGAGGTGTAGAAATTCTCTTGACCAAATAGTCATTAAGTTTATTTTTATGAGCTCTATAAGCTCTCCACTTTGTCGTATCGATTACGTTAACGTAATCTCCATGGTAATCTGAAAGGATTGTGCAGCCCGTTTTCTTATAGGCATAAATTCTATCGACTAAATCTTTTGTGAAAACTTCTCCCGGAACAATTAAAGGAATTCCTGGAGGATAAATCATAATTGATTCTCTAGAGATGCAGTTAACTGCATCTTTAAGTAAAACTTTATTTCCTGGTGCATGGAAAGCACTTCTTGGTCTAACGACTTGGAATGGGAAATCAACGCCAAAGGCGTGACGTTCATAATTGTATTTTTTATTGTAATGATTTTTTGAAATGTCTTTGAGTGCAGCAATTAAACGATTCATTTTTTGTTTTGTAAATGCCATTGATAAAACGCCCATAATGACATATGTTTCTGCTAACTCAATTTGAATGTTGTATTTTTTCTTGAGCAGTTGATAAACATCAAAACCATTAATGTCTAAATGTTCAAGCTTGATAACAAGTTTTGTTTCATCATAATCATAGCAACCACGAGTTTTAAAATGTTCTTTTCCACAAGGAACAAATCCATTAATTTTTGCAATCTGTTCACGACCATATTTAGAAACTTCATGGAGTTTTTCCATATATTCTTGGCCTTTTGTGGCTGCAAATGATCTTGCGGAATCAATTGATGCCATAAGAATTGTGGATGGGGAAGTTGTGTTTAAAATGTTAAGAGTTTTTTGAACTCTAGCTCTATCAATAAGTTTAGATTTGAGGAGTAAAACAGATGATTGAGTTAAACTTCCACCAGTCTTGTGGAAAGAAACTGAAGACATATCAGCTCCAGCATCCATGGCTGAAATTGGTCCTTGTTTATCAAAATAGTAATGAGCACCGTGTGCTTCATCGACCAAAACCGCAATTCCTCTAGCGTGAGCTTCTTCAACTAAATGTTTTAAGTCATTAACTGCGCCAAAATAAGTTGGGTTAATAACAAAAATTGCTTTCACTGAAGGATATTTATGCATAGCATTAATATAATCATCAACTGTTGGTTGATTAGCAATTTCTAAATCTGCATCAATTTTTGGTGCAATAAAAATTGGTGAAGCACCAGAAAGAATAAGAGCAGAAATAATTGATTTGTGCACGTTGCGTGGGAGAATAATTTTCTCGTTAGCACTGCACGCGACCATAATCATAGCGAGAATGCCACTAGAGGTTCCGTTAACTAGGAAAAATGACTTGTCTGCATTAGCAAAATCAGCAAAATATTTTTCTGCTTCTAAAAGAACTCCTTGTGGATTGGCTAAATTGTCCATTCCAATAGGCGCGTTTACGTCAGCGTTATAGACAGAGTCTCCAATAAAGTTTCTAAACTTACTTGGTAATGTTCCTCTTTCGTGTCCTGGAACATCTAATTGAAGAACGTCATCAGAAAGATACTTTTTAAGAGCATCTAAATATGGTGTTTTGTTTTGATCGTACTTGCCCATATTATTTTGTCAACGAATTAATAAATTCGGTCTCCACTGCAACATCTAAACGTGGGAACAATGGTGTTCCTTTATCAACATGATTTCCTGCAAAGCAGCAAAAGTCATGAACTGATTCATAAGATTGTTGTTTTTCAGTTAAATTAAATAATGCGAAAACTTTTGGAGCAGATTCAACTAATACTGGGGACAAAAGTTTAGTTCCAACAATAATACAATTTGTTAAAACTGCCATAACATTTCCGAGTTCTTCAATCTTGCCTTCTTTTGATAAAACCCAAGGTTGAGATTCTTCAATATATTTGTTTGCAACATTGAGCAAATTGATGACTTCATGAAGGGCTTCAGTAACCTTCAAATCATCCATCAAATTCTCATAAGCTTTAACTGTTTTCTCCGTCAAAACCTCAATATTTCGCTCATTTTCTCCAGGATTTTTAAGTTCTGGCACAATACCATCGAAGTATTTTGAAATCATTGAAGTGGTACGGTTAACGAGGTTGCCAAAATTGTTAGCGAGATCTACATTTACGCGGTCGGCAAATAACTCTGGAGTAAATCTTCCGTCACTACCAAATGAGAATTCTTTTGCCAAGAACCAACGAACTGTATCAACGCCATATCTTTCAATTAGTGGAAGAGGCGAAACAACGTTTCCGCGACTCTTTGACATCTTCTCGCCGTTTAGATCTAAAAGACCATGGACGAAAACTCTGTCTGGTAATCTAAGATTAAGTCCTTTTAAAAACATTGGCCAATAGATAACGTGGAAACGTGTAATGTCTGCGCCTACAACGTGCACAATTTCGGTATTTGGATCATTCCAGAATTTTTCAAACTTATCTGTATTTTCAGAGCCATATCCTAAAGCTGTAATATAATTACAAAGTGCGTCTAACCAAACATACATAACGTGTTTTGGGTTTTCTAAAACTGGAACACCCCAATCAAAAGTTGTTCTAGAAACACATAAATCATCAAGGCCGTTCTTAATGAATGTATTCATCATTTCATTCTTACGATTGATTGGTGTAATGAATTTTGGGTTTTCATCATAATATTTTAATAGTTCATCAAGATATTTATTTGTCTTGAAGAAATAACATTCTTCAGAAGCTTTATGAACTTCTCTATGGCAATCTGGACAAAGGCGTTCTTCACCAACTTGAGTATCAGTCCAAAAAGATTCACAAGGGGTGCAATACCAACCTTCGTATTTACCAAGGTAAATATCTTCGTTTTTATACAATGTAGAAAAGATGTTTTGAACTACTTTAGTGTGTCTTTCTTGAGTCGTTCTAATAAAATCATCATTTGAAATTCTCATGGCTTTCCATAAATCTTGGAACTTAGCTGCAATTTCATCAACATATTGTTGAGGAGTAACGCCTTTTTCAGCAGCTTTCTTTTGGATCTTTTCGCCATGTTCATCAGTACCAGTTAAAAAATAAGTTTCAAAACCACGCATTCGTTTTGAACGCGCTAAAATATCACACATGGTTGTGCAATAAGCGTGTCCTATGTGCGCTTCCGCGCTTGGGTAATAAATTGGCGTAGTAATGTAGAACTTGTTTTTCATATGAGGTACTCCTTGTTCTTATTAAAAATTACATTCCACAAATTTTCTTTGTGGCAGAGTTTGTTGTTCCCCAAATCTTACAAGCATATTCAGGGTGATCAACAAATGGGTTTCTGTTTCCTTGAAGTGTATAAACAACACTATTTCTATTTTGATCTCTAGTAGTGATAGGATGTTCAAGGTGCCATTTAAGAGCAAGGTCGATTGAAATCATATCAGTAATGTCATATGAATATTGAACTGTTCCATACATAACTGCTCTAGCAACTTCGCCTTTGGCGTCATCGCATGGTTCAAAACGACTACTTGTCCAATAACAATCTACATCGTGACCAAAAATTTTCTTTGTATTTCCAGAGGTATGAGATACTTCACCAAATGGTAAATCACCTCTATATGCATTTATTTGGCCTTCACAAGCAAAGATATTGTGATTATCTTGTTTTGAATTTGGATAAGCGGTTTGTGTCCATATGTGTTCTCTATTCCAATAATTCCAGGCATAGTTACCGCAGTGATTATTTTTAGGAATGTCGTGTCTTGTATACAAAGATAATATGCAACTTGGATCAGTTGCAGATTCATCTGCAGCTTCATATCTCTTCCAATCATAGCTTGGAGAACGTGGTGTATTAATCTCTTTAAGTTTGTCTTCTAATTGGGATCCTTGAAGACCTTCACATTCTTTGTAATATCCTTCTGGGTCTGGTTTTGGTGCAATGCTTACACTAATTTTAGTTGTACATTTAAAACCTTTGTAAGTAATTGTCACTGTTTTGTTAGAAGTAGATAAAGCCTTTGTTGGAGTGTATGTATAATCTTCAATCTCTTTTGTTTTATCTTCAGCATAATAACCAGTTACTTCCATTCCCTTAGGATCAAATTTTTCACCGGCAACATAACTAATCTTATCTGGAGCTTTTGTAACTGCAATTTTATACAATGTACTTTCATCAACTCCACACGCCGTACAGCAAAATGAAACAATTGCCGTTGATATAACACTGACTGTTCTAAATAATCTCATATTTATCACTTCCTATGTAAATATTATAGAACCCTTATTTTATAAAATAAAGCGAAACATAATTAATATATAGAAATTTTAAAAAAAACTCGCGAACATGCCGCGAGTTTTATATTTTTACCAATGTTTCTTATTTTAAACCGTATTTCTTGTTGAAACGATCAACACGGCCATCTGTAGAAACGAATCTTTGTTTGCCAGTATAGAATGGGTGGCAATTTGCGCAAGTATCAACGTGAATTTCCTTGCGTGTGGAATGTGTTTTGAACTTGCTTCCGCATGAGACACAAGTAACCTCTACTTCGTAAACTTCTGGGTGAATATCCTTTTTCATAAATCTAACTCCTTCCGCCTTAGGGCTCTGTGGCTCCTAAAGAAAGTGCCTTATAATGTTAACATGTTAAAAAGCAAAAGCAAGAAAAAATATAATTTATTTATATCTTCACAAAAAATCTATATAATACTAATCACAAAAAGGAGTTTCATATGTTAAACAAAGCTCAAGGTTTAAGAATACTTCAAAAAGGCTTACTCACTGGTGCTGATTATGCAGAGATTTTTATTGAAGACAAAACATCCCAAAATATTGTCATCGAAAATGGCAAAGTTGAGACCTCTTCAATCAACCGTACTTTTGGTGCTGGAGTTAGACTTTTAAAAGGCTATCAAAGTGTTTATGGATTCACTAATGAAGTTAACGAAAAATCCATCACAAAATTAATTGAATCATTGTCCAAGTCGTTCCATGAAAAACAATGCGTTTTCTTGGATAATTTGACAAAAAAGACCGCAAAAACCCTATCAAAATCAGAAATTCCTTTCGATACAGTTAGCGACCAAGAAGTCATAAATTATTTAAAATCTGGTGAAGAAATTTTAAGCAGATTTGACAAAAGAATTGTCAGAACAAATGCATCACTTTCTCACCAACATTCAAACATTCAAATTATCAACTCAAAAGGGTTTATTATTTTAGATGAAAAAGAACGCGGAAGATGCGCGCTCTCATGCGTTGCAGCAGAGGGCGGAAAAATTGAAACTGGTTTTGAAGGACCGGGCGCTTCTGCTGGTTTTGAATTTTTCTTAAAAAATGTAGATATTAAAGAAGTTGCAAATAGAGTTGCACACAACGCAATCATGATGCTTGAAGCAAAAGAATGCCCAAGTGGAAAAATGCCAGTTATTATTGGAAATGGCTTTGGTGGAACTTTGTTCCATGAAGCTTGTGGGCACCCACTTGAAGCAAGTGCAGTTAGTAAGGGTTTATCAGTTTTTGCAAACAAGATTGGTCAACAAATTGCTTCTCCTGTCGTTTCAGCCATCGACGATGGAACAATCCCAAATGGTTGGGGTTCAAACAATGTTGATGATGAAGGAAATCCAACCCAAAAAACTTTATTGATTGAAAATGGTATTTTAAAAAACTATTTGATTGATGATTTCAATGGAAGAAGAATGGGATTAACAGGAAATGGAGCTTGTCGAAGACAATCTTACCGTTTTGAACCTACTTCTAGAATGTCCAATACATTTATTTGTAATGGAAAGTCCACTCCTGAAGAAATTATTAAAGCTACAAAATTCGGTTTATACGCACAATCATTAGCTGGTGGATCTGTTAATCCTGTTACTGGCGAATTTAACTTTGGATGTTCAGTTGCTTACATAGTAAGAGATGGCAAAATTTGCGAACCAGTTAGAGGTGCATCCATTATTGGAACAGGTCAAGACGTCTTAATGAAAATTGATATGGTTGGAAACGACTTAGCAAGAGCACAAGGAATGTGCGGTGCTGCATCTGGCTATTGTCCAGTTGATGTTGGCCAACCAACAATTAGAGTCAGTGAAATGACAGTTGGCGGAAATGGAGGAGAAATCAAATGAAATTAAATGAACAAAAATTCTTTGAATTAGCAAAAGAAAATAAATTTGAATCAGCTGATCTTTATTTGAAGAGAAATTACTCACTTTCTACCTCAATTTTCCATGGCGAAGTTGATTCAATGACTGAACATGATACCCATACAATTACTGCCCGCGGAATTATCAATGGAAAGTTTGGTTCAGCCACTACAGAAGCTATTGATAAAGACGCTCCAAACTTCTTAATTAATAGCATAAAAAGAACCGCTGGAGTAATCGAAAATGATGACCCAAGTATCATCTTTAAAGGTAGCGAAAAATATCATAAAAAATCTGTCTTCAACAAAAACGTTTTAAGCGGAAATATCCAGGAAAAAGTGGGTATTTTGCTTGAAATTGAAAGAAAATTAAAGAATTATGATAAACGTATTAATGAAGTTGTAACAGTTGGTTATGAAGAAAGTTTAAGCGAAGAAAAATTATCAAATTCATATGGTTTAAAGTTAAATAGTAAAATTGCAGATTACTCATACTTCGCAGAGATCACAGCAAAGCAAGGCGATGAGGTAAGAACGGGTTTCAAAATTTTTGCTTCCATTGATCCAAATGAGTTCAATGTTGACAAATTTGTTGAAGAATGTGCAAAAGATGCCTTAGACAAACTTGGTTCAATACAATGTCCATCGAAAAAGTACCCTGTTGTACTCACTCCAGAGTGTGCATCAACTCTTTTACGTCATTTATTGAGCTCTGTTGATGCAGAAGAGGTTCAAAAACACACTTCTTTATTCGAAGGAAAACTAAATCAACAAATTGCAAGCAAAAAATTAACAGTTATTGAAGATCCATTAAGAAAGAATTTGTTCTTTAGATATTTTGATGATGAAGGTGTTGCTACTAACAAAAAAGCAATCATCAAAAATGGTGTTTTAAAAACCTACTTATACACTCTTCAAACAGCTCAAATCGCTGGTGTTGAACCAACAGGAAATGGTTACCGTGCTGGATCAAAAGCATCAGCAGATACTGCATTTTTAGCGGTAAAACCTGGACGAAAATCAAAAAATGAGCTCTTTTCTGAAATAAAAGAAGGCGTGCTTATTACTGAACTCCAAGGCTTACATTCAGGAATGAATTCTCAATCAGGAAACTTCTCTCTTCCGTGCGGTGGATTTATGATTAGAGATGGCAAAATTGCAGAGCCAGTTGCCCTTATCACTGTTGCTGATAATTTAGTAAATATGTTCTCCAACATTAAAGGGTTATCAAAGGAAACTGAATTAGTCATCAGAACCACCACTGAATGTCCATATATTTATATAAGTAAGATGTCTATCAGCGGAAAATAATAGACAAAATTTAATTTAGAATATAAAATTTTGCATAAGGAGTTTTAAATATGAAAGTTGTGATTAAGATTTTAAATCTCGTCTATTTAGTAATTGCAGCGGTAGCAATTACTTGCTTCTTTACAAAACCATATATCGATATTGATGGAGGATATAAAATCCAATCAGATCAATTATCATCAATGGTTAAAGATGCTGCCGGAAAAGATATTACTGGTGATGAAGTTGATGAAATTGTCAAAGACAAAACCGTTGATATTAAGGTTAAAGCAACAGTCGAAGCTAAATATGTTTTAAAATTCACAGATAAAGAGGGTTTAAAAAACAGCATTACAGAACCTCTCGAAGAGGCAAAAACAAATGTAATGAATGACATAACACCAATCTTAGAAGATGTTGTTCACAAAACAGCAACTAATGTTGCTAAGAAAATTATTAGAGAGTCTGTCGAAAATAAAATTGTTGAATTAAGCCCTACAACAGATCGCGATAAAGCTATGAGCGATGCCGGACTTAACGAAGAATATTTCAGTACATTTGCAGAAGATGTTTATAAAAAAGCTACAGAAGAAGATCCTACTATCGACAAGGTTATGGATGAAGTTGTTACAGACAGAATGAAAGATGTTGCAAGTAGATTAGCAAACCAAGCTCACGTTGAAGAGTTCGCTGATACAACAAAAATTGGCAATGAAATGACCGAAAGTGTTAGAATTGAAATGAAAAACAAATTCATTGAAAATGAATTCTGTGATGCTGACGGTAAAATTGTTAACCTTAAACAAAAGATAAGAGATACACTTCAAGGAAAATTAAATGAGACTCTTGATGGGTTTGCATCTTCCTTCTCAGAATACAGCTTGTATTATTTCATCGCATTAATGGCATTTGTTGCACCATGGGCTGTACTTGCAATTGTTTCTATCATTAGAATAATTAGACGTAAAAAATGTTGGGTCAAATCCTGGTATGTATTCGTTTTTGCTTCAATACAACTTTTATTAGGAATTACATTAACAATTGCAACAAGTAAATTCCTTCCACAAATTGCAGGAGTCCTTCCTATGGAAGAATTCAAATCTGTCCTAAGTAGTTTGACATTGAATGTTACAACTTCTTCATTCATTCCATCAATTCTTTACTTAGCATTAATTCCATTTACAATCGTGTACACGATACTTGCACACCGTGTGAAAAAGAATTACAAAAAGGAAAAACGCGCTTAATTATTAATTTATTAATAAAAACATCAGATTTCAAACCTGATGTTTTTTATTTTTATTTTTTTAAATAAATGATTCCTAATGTTCCTGGGCCACAATGTGAACCAATAACAGCCCCGGCTGTTGTTACAACAATTGATTTAGGATCAACAATTTTACCAACTTCTTCTTGAACCCATTCAACCATTCCAGGTGCCATACCTGTATGTGTAATGAATACCACTGTTTCATCAATGTTTGGAGCATCTTCTTTCATTCCATTAATTTGTTCATTAATTGCAACTTTCATTGGACCACGCGGTTTCTTGTAAACAAGAAGTTTTCCATCAATAACTCTTAAGAAAGGACGAATATGTAATAATGTGCCAACAACTTTTGCAGCACCGGAACATCTTCCGCCTTTATGTAAATATTCAAATTGTTCAATTGAAAATTGACCAACAACATTTGGAACAAGTTTTTGAACTTCTTCAGCTATTTCTACTGCTGATTTACCTTCATCGCGTAATTTAGCAGCTTTAATTGCTAAAATTGCAGATGCTGTTGAAAGGTTTTTAGAGTCAATCAACGCTACTCTATCATCTGGAAATGATTGCTTTGCAATATATGCACTTTGGAATGCACTTGAAAGTGTACTTCCAATGCCAACATAAACGACATCCATACCTTTGTCGATAAATTTCTTGAATTCTTCTTCGAAGATTGCAGAAGAAACCGCAGCAGTATGTGGAAGTTCTCCATATTCTTTAACTTTTGCGTATAATTGCTCAAGTGTAATGTTTTGACCATCTAAATAGTCTTCATCACCAAAGCTGACGTGTAATGGAATTACATCAATGCCATATTTTTGGCATAATTCTTGCGTGATATCTATTGTAGAATCACATATAATTTGTACTTTATTCATAAATAAACCTGTGCTCTATTATATCAAAATTAGTAGAAAAGGAAATAAAACTGATTTATAATCAATTTTAATTGGAGGCTATTTAAATGGCAAAAGAAAAGAAATTAAGAGCCAAAGGCAAAGGCGTTTGGGCTGAATTCAAAGCATTTATTTCACGTGGTAATGTCCTTGATATGGCAGTCGGCGTTGTCGTTGGTGGCGCTTTCGGTGCTATTGTTACAGCAGTCGTCAATGTCTTATTAAGCATCTGTATGTGGCCAGTACCAGGAGGCTTAGCTGGATTAGTTACAGTTCTTCCAGCAGTGTCCGAAGGGCAAATCCCACCTGAGGGATATAAAGTTTCCTATAAAGTTGCAGAATTCTTGGAAGCAAGTGAAGGCTGGACACCAACCCAAGCCGGTATGTATGTCCAACATGGTGGTAGCTACTACTACAAAGGATGCGCAATTATTGACTGGGGTTCAATTATCAATGCAGTAATTTCCTTCATTATCATTGCACTTGTTCTCTTCGTTATTATTAAAACTGTTGCAACATTAAAGAATGCAAGAGAAGTAGCAAAAGCTAGAGCACTTGAAGAACACTACAAGAAACACCCAGAAGATAGACCAGTAGTCGAAGCACCAGCTGCACCAGCACCAACTGAAGCAGAACTTCTTACTGAAATTCGTGATCTTTTAAAAGAAAAGAAAGCTAAATAATGAAACCAATTGAGAAAGTATTATTTCTTCAAAAATCATACAATCTCAACGATCGTGCTTTTTGTTCGCGCTTCCGTATAAAATACGGATTATTCAAAAAATGGAAAGATGGTTCTATTGAACCTGAATCAAAACACTTATTCTTCCTTTGTTGCGAATTGGAACTAGACGCTAACGATTTTATGTCGAAAAGTTCATCTCTTTCTAAAGAAAATATGAAAGAGGGAGAACATTTATGCGCAGTTCATAAAAAGAACAAAGCAGTTGAATCAGAAGTTCTTGAGGATTTTCCAAGAGAAGACAATTCTCGTTACGAAGAAAAAGACTAAATATTATTTAACAAAAAAACATCGTCGTTATGCGGCGATGTTTTCTTTTTCCTCTTCTTTCCATTTAGGATGGGCTTCATACACTTTATTAAGAGCAATATCATAAAGCTTCTCTTCAATCATTGCTTTTTGCTTGTTTGTGCGTTTTAGTGCCTTCCCTTTACGATTTATTGCATATTTTACTTCGGCTTGAGACTTTTCTAGAATGCCCGAGATTAATAGATATGCACGTATCGATTCCATAGATGCATCATTAGCAATAAATCTTCTAATTTTATCATCCGCAATCTCGTCGTATACCTTTTTAGCATCTTCATTATCTTTGGTCAAAATAACGATGTAAAGTTTTTGAGAAATTAGACGGTAGTATGTAGACGGTTCGAGTTTTTTAGGGTCTTTGAGCGTTATATCAAGGATTTTTTTTGCTTCATCTAATTCATTATTTTCTAAATGTCGATATACGCTAAATAAGTTAATACTTGCTGTGAATTCTGTAATCTCTTCAAAGATTTTCATTTCTGGAACTGGTTGTCCGTTTCTTTCTAAATCTTCTGCTCTAAGCATTTCGTTATATGCTTCAATATTTGCAGGTTTAGAAATCAAAACTAATTTATAACCATCAGTCATTGTGTCTAATTTAATAGGAACTAAATTATATAAAGCAAGCATTGATGATAAAACAATAAATAAGATTGCGCACACACCTAACCAACGCACATTACTTGCGGAATCACTCATCATGTGTGAGTGCAAAACAATACATCCAGCAAGTTCTGCAGCATAACCAAATAATGGTAACCACACAAATGGTTTCATACTTAATTTTTCTTTCTTTGGAGCGAGTTTAGTTTCACCCGTTAGTCCATCAAAGTCTTTAAATTTGAATTTCCACTTGCCTTCTCTTTTCTCAAAACAGAAGCCAAGAATGTTAATTGATGCAATCTTATATCCACCAAGTTTACCGCCAATAGCATGTAAGACTTCAAGCATGATGATGTTAAATAATAAACCCACAATGATAACAATGATAACAAATAAGAATGGATTTATTGTATCTGGTCTACAAACACTCATTGTATTTGTGACAACTGATAAACCAACGATAACGGCTAGGGCTATCATTAATAAATAAACAATTAAACTAGCAACTTCTTCTTTTCTCATAACGACTCCTATCTTCTGCTTAAATCAGATTGGTATTGATTAACTAAGTAGAACCAAATAGTAGTTAATCTTTTAATAAGCGATGCAGCTTTTTCTTTTCTTTTATTTGAGATCCAAAATTCAATCTCATTGGCACTTAGTACCGATATGTATCGCGTAATTTCAACTCCAGCAACATTGTGATTCTTTAATAACGTGCCTACCTTTGTATAGAAATACGAGAACATAAATGAATAGAGTTTATCAGATGCATATGATTTATTAATTGCATTGATATACTGAATATTGGATGTGATGTAACTAATCATTTCTTTAATAATTGATTCGTAATCCAAAAACTTCTTTCCATAGCCAACTTTGGCTTTTAGAAAGGTTGCATCTACTACATCCGAAATATCTCTAAAGTGGTAATAGAACGTCTGACGGTTCGAATGAACGAGCTCACAAAGTGCTATAACATTAATATCTTCAAGAGGTTTTTCTTTAAGTAGAGTCTTTAATCCTTCTTGGAATACTTGCTCAATTTTCATAAGTTACAAAGTTCTTTCGCAATCTCTGCTCCTAACGCAGCATTATTTTTAACAAGATGAATATTTGCTTCAAGTGATAAACCACCTGTAATCTCAACAATTGTTTTTAATAGATATGGGGTAATGTTTTTACCCGTGATGCCATCTTTCTTAGCTCTCTTAAGTGCTTTATTGATAGCAAAGTCTACTGCTTTTCTATCCATTGCGTATTGTTCTGGAATTGGATTAGCAACTAACACACCACCATCAAATTGGTTATCACGTTTGCATTTAATGATACTTGCAACTTCAAGAGGTGAATTGACAACAGTCTCAACTTTAATGCCAGAACTTCTTGTGTAGAACTCTGGGAATTCGTCTGTACCATAAGTTAAAACAGGAACGCCCTTTGTTTCTAAGATTTCAAGAGTAAGTGGCAAATCAAGAATTGCTTTAACACCAGCTGATACAACTGTAACATTTGTTTTACCTAATTCTTCAAGATCAGCAGAGATATCGAAGTTCTCTTGAGCGCCTCTATGAGCGCCTCCGACCCCACCCGTTACGAATATTTCAATACCTGCACGGGCTGCAATAATCATCGTAGCAGCTACTGTTGTGGCACCCCATTGTTTCTTTGCAAAAACAACCGGAAGGTCTCTTCTAGAAACTTTTGTAATGCCTTCTCTTTTGCCAAACTCTTCAATTTGTTCTGGGCTCATACCAACGACTGGTTCACCATCAATGATGCCAATCGTTGCAGGTATAACACCATGTTCTCTAATAACTGCTTCAACCTCTAATGCGGTCTTAACATTCTTAGGATAAGGCATACCGTGTGATATGATTGTCGATTCTAGAGCTACCACAGGTTTGTGGTTTTTAATAGCTTCTTGTACTTCCTTAGAAATGATCATATTTTTGTTCCTCTTTTCTTCTATCCATAAATTGATGTAAACGATCAAAT
Organism: Candidatus Fiminaster equi; assembly: GCA_018064745.1. Lineage (GTDB taxonomy): Bacteria > Bacillota_I > Bacilli_A > RFN20 > CAG-826 > Fiminaster > Fiminaster equi. The sequence continues at coordinate 53,510 of JAGHUR010000011.1, read as the reverse complement.
AAAATTTCAAGTCCGACGTATGCGGCAATTGAAACAACTAAAACAACAAATAATATTGCAACATATCTTCCGTTTAATAATGAATACGAAAGACCAAAGATTGATTTCTCTTTAAATGCGAAATAGTCAGCCAGTATAGCCATTAAACCGACGAAACCGAGCCCCACAGTTAAAAAGATACGGTAAATATCAAATGGCATACAAACACGAATTAAAATAACAAAACTAAATACTGAGAATGATATGACAGCAAGAGTCTTGGCAAGCTCTACATCCCAACCCAGTGCGAGTTTTCCTACTAAGAAATAGAAAAGAACAATAAATATCTGAATGAGCGATGCAGGGGTAATTTTAAATAAGATGTTAAGCAAGAACTTGGACTGTATTCTTTCGTCGTTCGGTTGCAGTGACAAGAACAATGATCCAATACCAATAAATAAAATTTCCCATAAGTACATGTTATTTGTAACGAATGGATAAGTAATGTTGTTATCTGATAAACCCCAAATTAAGAACACGCCAGTTAATACAATAGCGAAAACAGTCTTAACCAAGAATACAGAGATAGCACGTTGTAAGTTATTAATAACGCGTCTACCCTCTTTAACAACTGATGGCAATGATGAGAAATTTGAATCTAATGAAACTAAGTGAGAAACAGTCTTTGCAGCATCAGAACCAGAAGCCATTGCAATAGAACAGTCTGCAACCCTTAATGCAAGGATATCATTAACACCGTCCCCGGTCATAGCTACTGTGTGTCCATCATCTTGTAATGCTTCAATAATGACTTCTTTTTGTTCCGGAGACACACGTCCAAAAATCACATAATCTCTTGCGATGTGTCTAACTTCTTCAAGTGGCATACCTTCAAGAGAAATTTGTTTTTCATACCCCTCTATACCAGCTCTTCTTGCAACTTCGCCTGCTGATGCTGGGTTATCTCCGGTAATGATTCTGATACCAACATCATTGTTTTTGAACCATTCGATATTATCATATGCATCATCTCTAATGTGGTCTTCAAGAACAAGGATTCCTAAAACCTCGCCCTCCTCTAATGGTTCATTAATATTAACAACGTGTCTTTGTTGAACTATTAACAAAACACGCAATCCGTCTGCTTCATATAATTTGCACTTCTCATCCACTTCTGGACAGTTGTGTGGAATGAATTCACGTGCACCCATTACGATTGAACGGCCATCCTCAAGCATAACTGCAGAGAATTTTCTATCGGATGAAAATGGTATTGCAGAGTATGCATCAAATTGATTTAAATTACTGAATTTATCGATAATGGCCCTAGCCGTTGCGTTTTTATCACCTGTTTGCATGACTAAGGTATAAACAATTTTTGCGAGGTCTCTTTCCGATATTCCGCCAGTAGGAATAATTTCACGAACGTTCAAGTTTCCATCAGTTAAAGTACCTGTTTTATCCAAGCATAAAATATCGGCTCTAGCTAGCATTTCAATACAGTACATGTCTTGTGTAAGTGTGTTTTGTTTTGCTAAACGAATAGCACCGACTGCTAGTGTAATAGAGGTAAGAAGATACATACCGATAGGGATCATTGCGACCAAAGAGCCCGAAATACTACCAACTGTGGATTGGAAAACTGAATCTTTCATATTCTCAAATCCAGGCCATTGTAATTTGCCTTCATAAACAAGGCCTAATCCAACAGCAAGTAAAATGACAAAGAAGCCAATAACTTTAAATATACCTTTGATAGACATAAGGATTTCAGATTTAGCTTTTTTGAATTTTTTTGCTTTAGATTGAAGCTTTTCGGCATAGTTAGCTTTGCCTAATTGCTCAACACGATAATATGCACAACCAGATGTAGCAAAAGATCCAGAATAAACTGAATCACCAACATTCTTTAAAATATTTACTGGCTCACCTGTTAATAAAGATTCGTTTACTTCAATAAAGCCCTTAACAATCGACCCATCACATACTATTTGGCTACCCTGTCTTAATTCAACAAGATCTGATAAAACGATTTGATCAGCAGTAATTGATACTAATTTTCCGTCTCTTAGTACACTAACTTTTGGAGCAGATACGACTTTAAGTTTATCAAGAAGTTTTCTAGCACGAATGTCTTGATATAAGCCAATTGCAATATTTGCGAGTAAAATTACCAAGAATGCATATGAAGTTATGCTAATTTTGGCAATAATCATTAATGCAGCTATTGCAAAAAGTAAAAGATTCCAGAAATTAACTACATTTTCGTAAATAATCTTAAAATAAGATTTTGAAACGTGTTTTCCGGTTTTATTAATTAAATTATTTTGTTGTCTTTCTAAAACTTGAGTGCTTGTTAAACCGTTTTCTAGATCAAGTGGAAAGTCTTCTCTATCGATATTGTTATTTTTAATGCGAACGTGTTTAAACATATACAACAGCTCTAAAGTTTTAACTTTGTGAGATAAGTATAACAAAAATTATACACTGTACAATTGTTATTTACGCTTTTCTTTGAAAAAGTCGCTCATCATCTTTCCACATTCTTCTTGAAGAATGCCTCCAACTATCTCTGGATGATGATTTATATTCTTAACTTCAAATAATGAAAAGGAACTTCCCAAGGCACCGCCTTTTAAATCGCATGCACCATAGACAATTCTTTTAATTCTTGTCCAAAGTAAAGTTCCGGCACACATTGAACAAGGTTCAATAGTGACATACATTGTGCAATCTTCTAGTCTCCAACTGCCAAGCTTTTTGCAAGCTTTTCTAATTGCATTTATTTCAGCATGACTTGTTGGATCATTACTCTTTTCTCTAAGGTTATGACCACGAGCGATAACTTTGTTATCCTTTACAATAATTGCACCCACTGGAACTTCGTCTAAAGACGCAGATTTCTCTGCTTCTTTAATTGCAAGTAACATGAATTTTTCATCAATGGATTTCATATTTTAAAACCATCGCACATAATCTGATCTTCTTAAGGCTGCTGCATTCCTGCCCTGACCTGGTTCGTAGTAGACCATTGCGATGGCTAAAACATTATAGCAAATACAAAAATTCTTATCATTACATTTTTTCTTTTATTAAGAAATCAGTATAATAATGCTAAATTAAGATATGAAACCAGGAAATACAAAACTGATTCGTTTAACAAGAATTGAGGAAAAATATAATCTCAACAATTTTGTTTATGCAAAATTAGAAAACTCAAATCCTTCAGGCTCTATCAAAGATAGAGCAGTATACCAAATGCTTATTGATTACCAAAAAGAGGGCAGGTTAAATTCAAATACCACCGTTATTGAAGCAACCAGTGGAAATACTGGAATTTCACTTGGCTATTATAAAAATGAATTTGACTACAAACTTGTAATTGTTATGCCGGAAAGCATGTCCAAAGAAAGAAAAGAAATGATTTCTAATTATGGCGCTGAGCTTGTTTTGACTAAAGGTGGAATGCAAGAAAGTGAAGATTACGCAATTGAATTGGTGAAAAAGACTAAAAATTCAATTTTGTTTGACCAATTCAACAATAAAAGTAATGTTTTAGGTCACTACAAAACTACTGGTCCAGAAATAATAGAAGAAATGCCAAAAATTGATTATTTGTTTGCAGGAATCGGAACCGGCGGAACAATAACTGGAACTGGTAAGTATTTAAAAGAAAAATCTAACTGTAAAATTATCGGTGTTGAACCAGAAGAATCACCGCTTCTAACTAAGGGCATTTCTGGTCCTCATTCAATACAAGGAATAGGTGCAAATTTTCTACCACCACTTTTTGATAAAAATGTTGTTGATGAGATTGTTGATGTAAAAGGAAAAAATGCGGAAATACGCGCAAAATCCATACGAAATCTCGAGCAAATTGATATTGGGCTCTCTTCTGGAGCAGCCCTAGAAGCATGCATAAAATATATTAAAGAAAATAAGATTTCAGGTAAAAATATTGTGCTAATTTTCCCTGATAAAGGAGACAGATATAAATGGTAAGTTCAAAGAAATTATTAAGGCTACTTGAAGTAACAAAAAGTTATGTTGTTTTTAATAAAGAAAACTTAGATGTAATTGAGAATTTATTCCTTCAAGTAATAGACAAAAATAAATCAAAGGCAAAAGAGTATTTAAATTCATTAAAAATTGTGAAAAATATGCTTTCACACGATCTAGAATTCTTTATGGAGAGCGATCCAGCCGTTGATAGCAAGGAAGAAATCGTTTTAGCCTACCCTGGTTACAAAGCAATTATGACTTATAGAATTGCTCACATTCTTTATTCAATGAATTATAAACTTCAAGCTCGTATGATGTCTGAATCCGCTCACTCACAAACCGGAATTGATATTCATCCAGGTGCAAATCTTGCATCTCCATTATTTATTGACCACGGAACTGGTATCGTCATCGGTGAAACTACTATTTCAAAGAAAAATTTAAAGATTTATCAAGGAGTTACGCTTGGTGCGTTATCTTTAAAAAATGGAGCGTCTTTAAAGGGAACTAAAAGACATCCTACACTTGGCGAAAATGTAATTATATACGCGGGAGCAAGTATTCTGGGAGACATTACTGTTGGTGATAATGTAACAATCGGTTCAAACGTATTTATAACAGAATCTATACCAGATAATGTCAAAGTAACATTTGGTAAACCAGCATTAGTTATTTCAAAGAAATAAAAAAGAAGCAAATGAAGTAAATTCAAATGCTTCTTTTTGTTTTGTTTAAGTGTTATTTCTTTGGCTTGATGTATTCAAGTCCACCCATCCAAGGTCTTAAGACTTCTGGAATCTTAACACTTCCGTCTGGTTGTTGCATTTGTTCAACAAGAGCTGGGAAGACACGTGATGTTGCAAGTCCTGAACCATTTAAGGTATGAGCATACTTGGTTTTGCCGGTTGCTTTGTCACGATATCTGATCATTCCACGTCTTGCTTGGTAATCATGAGCAGTTGAAACTGAGCTAACTTCTTTATAAATACCAATTGATGGGATATAAATTTCAATATCATATGTTCTTGCCATAGAAGCAGAAATATCTTCTGCTGCTAATTTAGATACACGGAATGTAAGACCGAGTTTATCAAGTAAAGAAATTGCTTTTTTGACAAGTTCTTCAAATGCTGGCATATCGCCTTCTTCGGTGGTGTACTGGAACATTTCAATTTTATTAAATTGATATCCACGAATCATACCACGTTCTTCTGTACGATATGTGCCTGCTTCTCTACGATAGCATGGAGTATAAGCAAAATACTTCTTTGGAAGTTCATCCTCAGAGAGAATTTCGTCTCTATGCATATTAACAAGAGCTGTTTCTGCAGTTGGAAGAATGAATTTCTTTGGTTCTGAATTACTTAACCAGAAGACATCTTCTTTGAATTTTGGGAATTGTCCTGCGACATATCCAGATTCTTCATTGAGCATGTGAGGTGGAAGAATCATTGTATATCCATCTTTAAGATGCTCGCTAATGAAGAAGTTAAGAAGAGCCCATTCAAGTTGTGCACCAAGTCCAGTGTAGACCCAACAACCATGGCCTGACATTTTTGCGCCTCTTTCATAGTCAATAAGACCTAAAGATTCACAAAGGTCAACATGGTTTTTAGCCTCAAAATCGAATTTAATTGGTTTTCCATACTCGTGAATAACCTTATTATTTTCTTTTCCACCAGCTAAAAGGTCATCATCTGGAAGGTTTGGAAGTGGCAAAAGGAAATTTTTGATTTCTTCTTCAACTTTTCCAAGTTCAACTTCATCAGCAGCTGACTTTGCAGAAATTTCTTTAACTTTTGCAAAGATAGCATTGATGTCGCCGCCTTCTTTTTTGACTTGAGGAACACTTGCAGAAAGTCTATTTCTTTCGGCTTTTGCTTGCTCGACTGAGATAAGAAGTTCTTTTCTTTTATCTTGCAATTTAATTAATGGATCAAAATCGACGATACAACCTTTTTTAGCAAGCTTTGCAGCAATGCCTTTTGGATCATCAAGAATTAATTTTACATCGATCATAATTAAATCCTTCTTTCTTATTTTGAGGGGGTCTTGATTTTCTCAAAAACCCCCTGTTTTCTCGAGAAATCCTTATGAATTCCCGGATATTTTACTCATTTTCAGCTGGAGCTTCTGAGGCTTCAACTGGGGCTTCTTCAACACCTTCTTCTGCGTCTTCATGTGGGACAACAGTGATGGAAGAAACGCGTTGTTTTTCATCTTCTAATCTGATGACTTTGACACCTTGAGTAACACGGTGTGCAATCTTAACTTGTTCAAGTGGAATTCTGATGATGACACCAGTGTTGGTAACCATCATTAAGTCTTCATCACCTGCAACAGCTCTCATGGCAACAAGTTTACCGTTCTTGACTGTGCAGTTAAGAGCAGTAACGCCTTTTGCACCACGTTTGGTTTCACGGTATTCGTCAACTTCTGACATCTTACCGAAACCATGAGATGTAATAACAAGGATGTAATTTCCTTCAAGTGAGGTTGTCATACCGACTGCAACTGCACCATCGTCAAGTTCAATACCCTTAACGCCTGATGCTGTACGGCCAAGTGGACGTGCTTGATCTTCTTGGAATCTAACAAGTTTGCCCTTGCTGGATGCAAGACAGATTTTTGCGTTACCATCTGTTTGTTTAACATCAAGTAATGCATCACCTTCACGAAGTGAAATTGCAATCTTACCATTCTTACGAACAGATTCATATTCTTTGACTGGAGTACGTTTTACTAAACCATCCTTTGTTGCAAAGAATAAGAAATGTCCTTCAGAGTAATCCTCGATTGGAATGATAGACATAATCTTTTCACCCTTTTCAAGGTTAAGTAAGTTTTGAATTGGAATGCCTTTAGAAATTCTTGAGCCTTCTGGAATCATGTAACCACGGAGACGGTAGACTCTTCCTAAATTAGAGAAGAACATAACGTCAATGTGTGTTCTTGTGTGTAACATGATAGAGACTTCGTCTTCATCATTTAAGGCTGTGCCACGGACACCACGACCACCACGATTTTGAGCACGGAATGTATCAGCATCCATTCTCTTAACGTAGTTGTTCTTGGATAATGTGACAACAATTTGTTTTTGTGGGATGAGTGCTTCATCTTCGATAGTTGCAGCTTCATCTGAAATATCGGTCTTACGTTCATCACTGTATTTCTCTTTAATTTCGAGTAATTCTTCAACGACAACGTCAGTGACGTTTGCTCTTGATTCGAGAATATGATGGTATTTTGCGATATTTGCTTCAAGTTGAGCACGTTCTTCTTCGAGCTTGCCTTCTTCAAGACCTGTAAGTCTACGGAGAGTCATAGCAAGAATTGCGGCCGTTTGTTCTTCGGAGAAACCGAATTTTTCCATTAACGCTCTTGTAGCATCTTCTGGAGTTGCTGATTTCTTAATTGTTTCAACGATTGCATCGATATCACCAATAGCTTTAAGTAAGCCACAAACGATGTGATCACGAGCTTCATCTTTTGCAAGTAAGAACTTTGTTCTTCTTTCAACAACTTCGACTTGGAAGTCTAAGTATTTCTTTAAGATTTCAGTAATAGGTAAGATTTTTGGTGCACCATCAACTAAGCAGAGCATGATAATACCCATTGAAGTTTGAAGTTGAGTCATCTTGTAAAGTTGATTCAAAATAACTTCTGGAATTGCGTCATGTCTAACATCGATAACGATACGAACATTACCTTTTGAAGATTCATCACGAATATCTGTAATTCCGTCGACAACCTTGTCTCTTACAAGATGTGCGATAGATTCAATCATGTTAGCTTTGTTAACTTGATATGGAATTTCGTGAACAATAATTTGTTTTTTACCGGTTTTTTCGTTCTCTTTAATTTCTGCTTTTGAACGGATAACGATAGATCCGGTACCAGTTTCAAAATAATCTTTGATTCCGGTTCTTCCTAAAATGGTAGCTCCTGTTGAGAAGTCAGGACCAAAGAGGTAATCTTGCATAATCTCAAGTGGAGTAATTTCAGGATTTCTTGCAACAGCAACAACAGCGTCAATTGTTTCGCCTAAGTTGTGTGTTGGAATATAAGTTGCCATACCAACAGCGATACCGTTACTACCATTGACGAGTAAGTTAGGGAATCTTGAAGGTAAGACTGATGGTTCAACTTCTGTACCATCATAGTTATCAACCATATCAACTGTATTACAGTTGAGGTCACGAACCATTTCGGTTGCGAGTTTAGTCATTCTTGCTTCGGTATAACGCATAGCAGCTGGTTCATCACCATCAACTGAGCCGAAGTTACCGTGTCCATCAACAAGTGTATAACGCATTGCGAATGGTTGAGCAAGTCTAACTAATGTTGAGTAAATTGCTGAGTCGCCGTGTGGGTGATATTTACCCATAACATCACCAACGATACGGGCTGATTTCTTATAAGGAGTTCCAGGAACCATTCCTGTAACGTGCATACCATAAATAACTCTACGGTGAACTGGTTTACAACCATCACGGACATCTGGGATAGCACGAGCAACAATAACTGACATTGCGTAATCAAGGAAGGAATTTCTAACTTCTTGAGCTAAATCTGTATCTTCAAGACCAGCTGCGACACCGGCTTCGATAGTAGGAGCTTCTGAAGCTTTTTCTTCTTCGACTACTTCATTTTCTTTAATTTCGTCTGCCATAATTTTACTCTCCTTTCATTAGATATCTAAGTTCTTAACGAACTTAGCATATTTGTGAATGAACTCTTTTCTTGGTAAGACTTCGTCACCCATTAAGTCTGTGAAGACCTTGTCGGCTTCGATAGCATCAGACATTGTGACACGGAGCATTTTACGGTGTGCTGGGTCCATTGTGGTTTCCCAAAGTTGTTCTGCATCCATTTCACCAAGACCTTTATAACGTTGGAATGGGTATCCAGGTTTTAAAGCGAGTTGTTTTTTGATGTTTTCAAGTTGATCATCGTTGTAAGCATAGTATGACTTACCATGGTAATCGACTTTGTATAGAGGTGGTTGTGCGATGTAAACATAACCAGCTTCAATTAATTCCTTCATGAATCTGAAGAAGAATGTTAATAAGAGAATTCTAATGTGGCTTCCGTCAACATCAGCATCGGTCATAATAACAATCTTGTGATAACGAGCTTTTTCGATATGGAATTCTGGGTCAATGCCAGCACCAATAGCGACAATCATGTTACCAATTTCAGCGTTTTCAAAAGCTTTTTCTTGAGTTGCTTTTTCAACATTTAAGATTTTTCCACGAAGTGGAAGAATTGCTTGTGTCTCACGGTCACGTCCGTTTTTGGCTGAGCCACCAGCGGAGTTACCTTCGACGATATAAAGTTCACATCTTTCTGGTTCTTTGCTGGAGCAGTCAGCTAATTTTCCTGGAAGAGTTGTGACTTCGAGTCCTGTTTTACGACGGACAGATTCTTGTGCAGCACGTGCAGCCATACGAGCCTTTGCTGCCATTGTAAGTTTTGCGACAATTTGTTCGGCAACTTTTGGATTCTCGAGTAAGAATCTTTCAAGTTGTTCACCAACGATTTGTGAAACAATTTTACGAACTTCAGAGTTACCAAGTTTTGTCTTGGTTTGTCCTTCATATTGTGGGTTTGGGTGTTTAACTGAGATAATTGCGGTTAAACCTTCCAAAATATCCGAGGTTTCAAGGTCTGATTGATCATCCTTGAGTAATTTTGCTTTTCTTGCGTAATCATTCATTACACGACGCATTGCAAGTCTGAAACCTTCTTCGTGGGTTCCGCCTTCATGTGTGTGAATGTTGTTACAGAATGAGAAGATTGTTGGGTTATAGCTTTCGTTATATTGCATAGCAACCTCACAATAGATATGACCTTTTTCTTCATCACCAACCATGTATTTTCCTCTACCTTCGCAATAGATAATTTCTTGCATGATTGGGGTTTTATTAAAGTTAATTGATTGGACGTATTCCTTAATACCACCTTCGTAGCAATAAGTTTCTTCTTTAGCTGGGGCAACACGTGCATCTCTTACAACAATTCTGACACCTTTGTTAAGGTAAGCCATTTGTTTTAAGTGATCACAGATTACATCGTAATCATAAACTGTTGTTTCAGTAAAGATTGTGTCATCTGGTTTAAATGTAACAGTTGTACCTGTTTGTTCAGCCGGGCAGTCACCAATTACTTTTAAGTGATCAAGTGGTTTACCACCACGACCAAATTTCATGTAATGGACTTTTCCATTTTTGTGAACAGTACATTCTAACCATTCAGACAAAGCGTTAACGACTGATGCACCAACACCGTGTAAACCGCCGGATACTTTGTATCCACCAGTTTCACCGAACTTACCACCGGCGTGTAAGATTGTAAAGACAGTCTCGACACCGGATAATCCGGATTTTGCAACGATGTCGACTGGAACACCACGGCCATTATCTTCGACTGTGATGGTGTCGCCAGGGTTGATTGTGACTACAATTTTGTCACAGAATCCTGCAAGGGCCTCATCGATAGAGTTATCGACAATTTCCCAAACGAGGTGGTGAAGACCTGCTGCTGCAGTAGTACCAATGTACATACCTGGACGTTTGCGAACCGCCTCTAGGCCTTCGAGAACTTGAAGATCTTTAGCAGAATAGTCTGCATCTGGACGATCTTCGGTGGATGCGTCTACATTTAATTCGACATTTTCATCTAGTTCTACCATTTAGCATTCCTCCTTGTAATGTTATGCTGTTTTACTTCATAGATTGAAGCGTTTTTAACTGTTGTGTTTGTTGAGGTTATGAACACTTGTCCTAACCCCTTTACAAATGTAATTAATCTTTCTTTGTGTTCTGTGTCTAATTCTGACATCACATCATCAAGCACTATGATTGGTTTCTCATCTTTGTCCTCAATGAGGAAGTAAGGGGCTATTTTAAGGGCAATAACAGCGATTCTGTTCTCTCCTTGAGATCCTTGAAGGGAAATATCTTTTCCATTCAGAATCATCTTCATATCCTCACGATGAATTCCAATCTGAGTCATCTTGTGTTTAATGTCGCTTTCTTTATTGCGCTCATACGCACGCGCACAGGAGACTTTAAACTTGTCGTCTAATTTAATAAACGGCAAGTATTCAAGTTTTGCGGTCTCCATTTCACCTTTAAGCTGGGTAATAATTTTGCTAAGCACCTGATTAATCTCACTAATGTAAGCTTGTCTATACTTGCAAATTGTTTCCTCAACTTCAACTAATTGTTCAGTGACAACATTAAGTTGTACCTGATCAATGTTGTCTTCTTTTAGAATTGCGTTTCTTTCTCTAAGTAACTTCTCAAAAATCATCAAATTCTCTAAATAGACTGGTGACTTTTTAGATAAGTTAACATCTAGAAAGTTACGTCTCACCAAAGGTGAATCACTAAACATAAGTGTGTCTTTTGGTTGAAAGACTAATACATTTATAAGTTTAGAAAGATCGGATAATTTCCTAACTGGCTTGTCGTTGCATGTGAACTTTTTGCTAGAAGAGGTCATTAGAGCAACGATATCTTTTTTTATGGTATCTTGCTCGACTGAGGCCTCAATCGTGGCAAATTGGCGCCTATTCTTTATTAATTCAGCGCTTTCTAATGTTCGGAACGACCTGGCAAGTGACAAAAAGTGAATCGCTTCAACAATATTTGTCTTGCCTGCTGCGTTATCGCCGATGATGATATTCAACTTTGGATCGAACTCTACATCAACAAAATCGTAGTTTCGGAAATTCCTGAGGACAAGTTTTTTAACAATCATCTTTTGATCTCGAATTTTTGACCCAAGACTTCCACAATTTCGCCACCTCTAAGTTTTCTTCCTCTTCTGTTCTCGGGCTCGGAATCAACTCTAACTTCATTCTCTGCTAAGAAACTTTTTGCTTCTCCACCGTTTTCGATGATGTCAGCAAACTTGAGGAATTGACCTAAAGTAATGTACTCAGTTGTGATAGTAATTTGGGTTGTTTTTTTAATCATAAAAAAGGTTAAATTTCGTCCTCGCGATACATTTTATCATATATAAAATAAAAAGGGAATAATAAATTCCCTTATTTTGTAATATGTTTATAATGTCGATTTTTCGGCAATTATGAACGCAATGGAGTGAGTAACATTTCGATGGAAGCATCTTTGTTATTTTTAACAACAAATGGCTTCATTTCACCAACAAATGCAATGGTTACATCTTCACTCTTACAAGCACGAATTGCATCTGCAACAAATGATGCACGGAATGAGATCTCTAAATGCTCTCCACTGAATTGGAAAACTGATAATTTTTCATTAGCAGAACCAACTAGTGATGATCTAGAGATCATTTCTACTTCATCTTCATCCATAATGAGTTTAACAACACCTTCGTATTCAGCACTTAAAAGTGAGACACGTTCCATGGCTTTGAGGAACTCTTGTGAATTGACTTCGAGGAAGTAATTAAATTTGGTTGGAATGATTGATTTTGTATTTGGGTAATCGCCGTTGGTTAAACGTGTTGAAATAACTGAATTTCCGAATGCAAATGTTGCCTTTTTATCGCTTATTGCGATAGTGACATTTTCTCCGCCTTCAAAACTTCTTACGATATCAACAAGTTTTTTGGCTGGAATGTTTGCCACAAATTTGACGTCTGAATCAATCTCGATTGTCTTACGAGCAAGTCTTGCAGTGTCTGTAGCTGTTGCAGAGAGCAAATTGTCGTGTGTTTCGAGGCTGACTGCTGTCAAAATAGGGCGTGTTTCCTTAATAGAGGCTGCAAATGCGGTAGATTCAACCAATGATTGAATATCTTTAGCTGAGACCTCTAATGTGGCCCCAGAAACGCTTAAATCAATTTGCGGATATTCGTCTGCGCGAATTGAATTTAATTTAAAGTTTGATTTAGAATCTTCAATTTTAAGAATGGAACCATCAATTAATTCAAATGATGCTGTTTCTTCTTCAAGGTGTCTTACAACTTCAATCAAGATTTTAGCTGCAACTAACGCTTCACCTGGTTGTGAATTTCTAATAATCTCTTTATCACCGATCATAAACGGAACAACAGTCAAAATTGTCATGTTTCCATCTGATCCAGTAATTTCTAATCCTTTTTCAGTTAATGCTAACTTAAAATTAGCAAATACAGGAAGTTCTGCTTTTGGAGGGATTGCCTTTGAAACTAAGGTTAATCCTTTCATGAATGCTTCTTTATCAATTGTAAATCTCATAATTATTTATTTCTCCTTAAGTACTTAATTATATTTATAGAGTGTGTGGATTATGTGGATAACTCGCATACTTTTACGTGATTTTGAGTGTTCTCGCATGCGCACACGCACATTTTATTATAGATTAAGCTTTTAATTGATTTTTAATCTCATTAATTGCCTGTTCTAGATTGGTGTTAGTTTTCAACTCTTTTTCCACTTTTTCTACCCCAGACATAACTGTGGAGTGATCCTTTCCCCCGAACGTAATGCCAATTTTTGTGTATGGCGTATCGAGCATTTGTCTTATTAGATACATTGCAATATGTCTTGCCATCGCCACTGTACCTTGTCTTGAAGGACCAGTGATTTGAGATGGTGTTAAGTTGTATTTGTCAGCAACTACTGAAATGATTTTTTGTTCATTTAGTTTTTGCTTAGAATCTTTAACATCAATCAAAGATTGAAGTGACTCTAATGCAACATCCATATCGATGTATTTTGTTGGTCTGAAGTTTGTAACGTACCAAACCAATTTGTTTAAGGCCTGATCAATGTCGCGAATGTTCTTAGAGAATTTTGCGGCGATGAATTCAAGTACCTTTTGATCAAATGAGTTAATATCCAATGGACTGTTTTCAATTTTGGATTTTAAGATGGAAACACAAGTTACATCATCTGGTTGATTGATATTTACTGTCAAACCACCGGCGAATCTAGATTTTAATCTTTCATCGAAAGATTTTAACTCAGATGGGTGTCTATCAGATGTGATGACAATTTGTTTTCCTTTAGAATACATGATGTTAAAAATCTCAAAGAAGAATCCACATGTTTGCTCTTTATTAGCCATCATTTGGATATCATCAATTAAGAAAACATCAAAGCTTGTTAAATAATCTTTTAAATCATTAACGCTTTTTTCACCTGTCATTCCTTTAACAAATTCTTGAATAAAATCTGTTGAATCACAATATAAAGCCTTCTTACCTGGCATTGTTGTTTTTACGTGATTATAAATAGCATGTAATAAATGGGTTTTGCCAAGTCCTGGGTTCGAATAGATAAATAAAGGGTTAAAACCCTTTCCTGGATAATTTGCAATATAAATAGCAGCTTGTTTTGCTTCTAAGTTGCATGGTCCAGTAACGAATGATTCGAACACAAATGAAGGATTTACTGTGGAGTTGTTAAAGTATACAGGCTTTTGTTCTACGCTTACTGGAGCATCTTTTAAGTTTTCTTTTATGTTGAATTTTGCTTTGCAAGGATGACCTAAAACTGTTTTGGCTGCTGCTTCGACAACATCAACATATTTTGAACTTAAGATCTTAACAGCTAAGTTAGAATTTACAGCAATTGTGAGAACGTCGCCATCGATAGAATGGATTGATGATTCATCTAAGAATACATCAAAAAACATTGTGTCTTCGATATTAGCGTGAAGTTCTTCAACAATCTTACTCCATATGCTTTGGAGCTCCGAAATACTCTCGTTCATATTTTCTACCTTCCGATTAACTCAAAAGTATAATTATTTATTTATAAATAGCAAGAACATTTTTAAGGAAATTATTTTTTCCACAATTTTTAACTAAAATTAAGTCAGATTTTATCGATATTTTTAGAGTTTTCCACAAATTTTAAAAAAGTTTCTATTCCCGTTGTGAACAAATGTGGAAAACTTTATTGTTGATTAACAACAGTGTTAATATAATCCACATATAAAAATAATAGATAAATGTAGAAATAATCGATATTTTTTTCTATTCCCACATGATTTGTCAACATATTTTTAACATTATGTGAAAAAGCACGTCAAATGTTGAAAAGTAAGGCGTTTTTACGTGAAAAATTCATAAAAAATGTGGACAAGTTAACCGCTTACAATTTTGTTTCACACATCAAATAAGGTTTGTGTGCGCTTTTGAGCACGTACAGGCGAAAAATCTTTGACTAACATGTTATGCGTGTGTATAATACTCAACGCGTGCTAAAAGCACAGGGGAGATACACATATGAAAAGAACATTTCAACCAAGTAACAAACACAGACGCAATGTCCATGGTTTCCGCCAAAGAATGAAAACAGCTGGCGGCAGAAAAGTTTTAGCTGCACGTCGTGCAAAAGGAAGAGCAAGAATTGCTCTTTAATTTCCATGCTTGTTAAAAACCGCATTAAAAAACACCAAGAATTTCAAGAAGTAATTGCGAAGGGTGAATTAGTTAGAGCAAAATTCTTCACATTTTATGTATTGGAAAATAGATTAGGTTACACTCGTATTGGAATTTCTGTTCCAAAAAAGAGCGGAAACGCGGTAATTAGAAACAAGATCAAGCGCCAAATTCGCGCAATGTGTGCACATAATACTGATTATTCTAAATCAATAGATTTAGTTATGATTATTAAAAAAGCATACAATCCTGAAAATTTTGCTGAGATTGAGCAAGATATAAAGGAAATATTTAAAAAGTAGGATATACTCGTGAAGAAAAGAAATAAAATCGCATTACTAGCATTAGGTCTATTAGGAATAGGAATAGCTGCTTCTTCATGTACAGCAAACTTCTGTACAAATAAAGAAAAAAGCAGAATTGCTTTCGTTATGGAACCAGGTGTTTCTGAATACGTGGTTTCTTCAGAACCTGTAGAAGGTGCTTGCAAAGTAGGTACAAATCTTTATCAAATTGTTAAAATTAATGAAAACAACAGATTTGAAAAATCTGCTCAATTAAATACAATTATTGAATCAGCTAAACAAGCTGGTGTCTATGTTCCTTCTACTGATTATTTCATTAGATTAGACCAAATTGTTTTAGAAAACGCAGCAGCTGCAGGAAATTTAGATCTTAACAAAACAGACATCACTATTAGTGAAGTAGAAAATGTCTTAAAGACATATGGTTACTTCAAATTTTATAACGGTGATACCGAAGATGTTTTTGGAACATATAGAGCCGTAAATAATCAATTAAGAGCAGAATTAGGCTATGAAAAAGCTGCATCTGTTGATTTTGAAAATCTTTATATTAATGCAATGAATCAGGTTGTTGATGCATATCGTTCTTGTATCACAACTATCGAGGGCGAATACGGTAACTATGGTTCTCAAAACGTTACTGTACACTTAGAAAGTGTAAGTTGGGGCGAAGCCTGGGGTAAAGGCGGACACCTTATTGAAGGATTGATCGTTTATCCAGTTGCGTGGTTAGTTGATACCTTTGCAAATATTTTTGCAGGCCATGATTCAGCAAACTTCTTAAATGGCGTTCCTCAATTAATGTCTTTAATTTTGGTTACTGTTATCGTTCGTTTGTTCATTTTCTTGGTAACAATTAAATCAACTTTGTCACAACAAAAGATGACAAATTTACAACCAGAATTGGCTAAGATTCAACAAAAATATCCAAACTCAAATACAAACCAAGCTCAAAAACAAAGACTTGCTGAAGAGCAAATGCGTTTGTATAAGAAAAATAAAGTTAATCCTTTGTCTTCATTACTTGTACTTATAGTACAATTCCCAATATTTATCGGTGTTTGGGGCGCTATGAACGGATCTGCTGTTCTTGCAACAGGTCAAGTTTTAGGTCTTCACTTATCCGATTCTATTTGGACTACATTAAAAATGGGTCCTTCTGGAAATGCAGGTTGGTGGACAGCATTTGTATTAATTATATTAATGTCTGTTTCTCAATTCGTTTCTATGAAAGTTCCACAATGGATTCAAAAGGCAAGAACTAAAAAGGTTGCTCGTCTTGGTAAGAATCCAGCACAAAAATCACAAAACAGAACAGCAAACATTATTTCTTGGGTAATGTTAATCATGATTATTATCATGGGCTTCACACTACCAGCAGCAATGGGTGTTTATTGGTTCATCGGCGCTCTTGTTTCATTAGCACAAACCCTTTTAACCCAATATGTTTTCACTGGGAAGAAGCATAAAAAATAGGAGAAATTTATGAAAGAATATACCGCAAAAACTGTTGAAGATGCAGTTAAGATGGCAAGTGAGGAACTTGGCATTGATGAAAATGATGTTATCTTCACCATCACTTCCGAAAAGAAAGGTTTGATTGGCAAGAAAGCTTCAATTACTGTTTATGAATTAACAGATGCTATCGATTTTGCAGAAAAGTACGTCAAAGATGTAATTGAATCATTAGGTATTGGTTCAGTTAGCGTTAAGACATCACTTGAAGATGATATTATTCGTCTACAAATTGATTCAGATCACAACCCAATTTTAATTGGAAAGAACGGCGTTACACTTCAAGCATTAAATGAAATTGTTAGATTAGCAGTTTCTGGAAAATTCCGTAGAAGATTTAGAATCTTACTCGACATTGGCGATTACAAAGATTCCAAATATTCAAGAGTTGCTTCAATTGCACGTAGAACTGCAAAAGAAGTTCAAAAAACAAAAGTTGATGTTACTTTAGATCCTATGCCATCAGATGAGCGTAGAGTTGTCCATAGCGCAGTCGCAGAATTCTCTCACATTAAGACAGAATCTACAGGCGAAGGACATAGAAGAGCCGTAACAATTAAATACGTTGAATAATAGAGATTTTTAATCTCTATTTTCATTATATAGAGTATGTTTGAAACCATAGTAGCACTTGCAACACCACCATCAAAGTCAGCTCTAGCATTAATTAGATTATCTGGAGATGATTGTTTTAAGGTTGTTTCAAAAGTGTTTTCTAAAGACTTAACAGATGTTAAAGAAAAGGGAATTCACTATGGTTATATTCTTGAAGGCGAAAAACAAATTGATCAAGTCGTTTTGTTAGCCTATGTTGCACCACATTCATTTACTGGTGAAAATTCAGTAGAAATTATTAGCCATGGTTCAATGTTGATTGTAAATCAAATAATAGGCCTTTTACTTAAGTCAGGTGCAAGGATGGCTACTAATGGTGAATTCAGCTCTAGAGCCTATTTAAATGGCAAAATTGACCTAGTTCAAGCTGAAGCCATCAATGACATGATTAATGCTACAACTGAAGAGGCTAAAGATTTGTCTATGGTTTCCTTACTAGGAAAGACTTCAAAAATCTTTAAGCCAATTAAGGACGAGATAGGAGAAATTCTTTCTCACATAGAAGTAAATATCGATTATCCTGAGTATGAAGATATTGAAGTTACTTCTAAAGAAGAAATCATTAATAAATGTTCAAAAATTGTTAAAGATGTTAATAAATTAATTGAACAAGGCGAAAAAGACAGAATTTATAAAGAAGGTGTAAAAATTGCGATTGTAGGAAAACCAAATGTTGGCAAATCCTCACTTTTAAATGTTTTCCTTAAGGAAGATAAAGCAATTGTTACAGATATTGCAGGTACTACTAGAGATATTGTTGAAGGTGAATTTAATCTTTCAGGTGTTCCTGTACATCTCTATGACACAGCAGGTTTAAGAGAATCAACTGATGTAATTGAACAAATTGGTATTAGCAAAGCTAAGAAAGTTATTGATGAAGCAGATTTAATCCTTTTCTTAGTAGATGATACTGGTTTTGATAACGAATTATATTCGTTTATTAAAGACAAAAAGCATTTAGTTGTATTTAGCAAAGCAGATTTAATTTCTAATAAAGAAAAAGATAAGATTTATATTTCTGCTAAAGAAAACGATATTTCAGAATTAGTTAATAGAATTAAAGAAGAATTAAATATTGGTGAAGTTACAATTAAGCCATCATTTAACAATACAAGACAACTTGGTATTTTAAAGAGTATGGTTATGTATCTTGAACAAGCAATTGAAGATGCTAAAGATAATCAGCCAATTGACTTAATTTCAGTTAACATTATGGCTGCTTATAATTCTTCTTTAGATTTATTAGGTGAGAATAACAAAAACGATTTAACAGATGAAATTTTCTCTCGTTTTTGTGTTGGAAAATAACATAGATGATTGACACACATTGTCATATAAATGATGAAGCATATTTAGCTCATCCAGATGAGTATATTTTAGAAGCTCGATGCGCTGGAGTTTCCGCATTTTTAAATGTTGGTTTTGATCTAAAATCTTCGAGAATTGCCGTGGAAATCGCTCAAAATCACGAATATGTATATGCTGCAGTTGGTATTCATCCAAGTGATGTAAAGAAGGTCGGAGAGCATGACTTTGAAGAGATAGAAAAACTTGCCAAAAACAAGAAAGTTATTGCCATTGGAGAGATAGGTTTAGATTATTATTGGGACAAAGATCCTGACGTTAGAAATTATCAAAAGAAAACCTTTATTCAACAAATAGAAATAGCTAACAAATTAAACCTTCCAATCTCGATTCATTGCCGAGAGGGACTAGAAGACTGTTTAGAAATTTTAAAAAATCATAAAGTTAACCGCGGAGGCATCATGCATTGTTATGCCGGAAGCCTAGAAATGGCTCCTGAATTTATAAAATTAGGCTTCTTACTTGGTTTTGGTGGAACAACAACCTTTAAAAACTCAGTTAGACCAAAAGAAGTTATAGCAAGCATACCATCCACCGCTTATGTTTTGGAAACTGACGCTCCTTATTTAACTCCAGAACCTTTTAGAGGACGCCCAAATCATTCAAAGTATCTTTATTTAGTTAGAAACAAGATTGCAGAGTTAAGAAAAATTACTCCTGAGCAAGTTGATAAAGAAAGTACTGAAAACTTTAAAAGAGTATTCGATTTATGAAAACAAAAATAAATGGAATTTTAGTTGTTGAAGGCAAGTCTGATGTTGCCTTCCTTTCCGAGTTTATTGATGCAGAATTTGTAACAACTAATGGTTCAGAAATATCTGGAAAAACCATAGAATATTTGAAAAATTGCCGTGAAAACCGCGATATTTTTGTATTAACTGATCCTGATAGCCCAGGTAAAAGAATAAGAGATGTTTTGGATTGCGAGATACCAAATTTAAAGCATTGTTTTGTTGCGAAAGAAAAGTCAATAAAACATAATAAGGTTGGTGTAGCAGAATCAACTCAAGAAGAGGTTCTCAACGCTCTTAAAAACTATATTGTTAGTTCAAAAGACCCAATTGGAAACATTCAAATGTCTGATTTAGTGTCTCTAGGCCTAGTTGGAACAGAAGATTCAGAGTCGAAAAGACAAAAAATATGCGAAAAGTTTCATTTAGGGTTTTGTAATGCAAAAACTTTTCTTAAAAGAATAAATAATTGTGGTATAACATTGAGTGAGATTAAGGAAAACTTATGAACGAGAGCCAATATTTCGAAAATGTGAAGAGTTATAAACTACTTGCCAATAAGTCACTTGGCCAGAATTTTTTAATCAACCCAGAAGTTGCAAAAAACATCGTAAATCTACTTGAAGTTTCTGATAAGGATGAGGTTATTGAAATTGGCTCTGGTTTAGGCAGTTTGTCCTATTTTTTAACGAAAATCCCTGCAAAAACCCAATTAATTGACATTGATGAGAGAATGTTACAGTTCTTAAATGAACAATTTGGGAACATGGAAAATGTTATTGTTAGAAGACAAAATATTTTGAAAGAAGATTTAGCAAAATTTACAAAAATTATTGGCAATCTTCCTTACTATATTACTTCCTCAATAATCGAACACATTTTGTTAACAGCTACTAATGCCGAAAAAATAGTATTGATGACTCAAAAAGAAGTTTATCCAAAACTTTTATCCAATTTTAAGAGCCCACTCTCATTGTTTTTAAACTATGTTGCAGATATTTCATCAGCAAAAGAAGTTGGAAGAAATAATTTTGCACCAATTCCTCATGTTGATTCAGTAGTTTTTACACTTACACCAAACAGGAATATTAAAAATGAAGAGAATAAGAAATTATTAAAACTTATGCAGCAACTCTTCTTATTAAGAAGAAAGAATATTTTAAATAACTTAGCAAATGTTACAAAAAACAAAGAGAAAGCCAAAGAAATATTGGCAAAACTTGGTGTAGACACAAACAAGAGACCAGAAGAATTAGATATTAATTTTTACATGTCGTTATTAAAAGAATTGAACTTTTAAGTTCGAAGGAAAATAATATTAGTATGTACGCAAAAGCATTCGCAAAAATTAACATTTACCTTGATGTAAAGGGTAAAACAGAAAACGGATACCATGATTTAGATATGGTTATGTTGCCACTTGAACTTCATGATGTTATCGAGATTGAATATTTTCCATATTTAAGAGACACATATATAGTATGTGACAGGGTTGAAGAATCTGAAACAAAGTATGATTTAATCCATCAAACATTAGAAGCATTTAGAAAGAAATTTGATGTTCATAGCAATATGAATATTACAGTTCATAAGGAAATTCCTATTTGTGCTGGTCTTGGCGGAGGATCATCAAATGCTGCTGCATGTTTGAAAGCATTTAAGAAAATTTTTAAGGTAAAAATGGATCCAGAAGAGGAACTCGATTTTACTTTAAAACTTGGTGCAGATGTTCCTTATTGTATGCAAAATGTTCCAGCACACGTTGAAGGTATTGGAGAAAAAGTAACTCCTATTTCATGTGCTAAACGTTTTAGTGTAATTATTATTAAACCTAAACTAGGTTTATCTACTAAAAAAGTTTTTGATGCTTCTGATAATTTTGAAATGAAACACGGTGATGTTAACAAAGTTATTAAAGCTCTTGAACTAGGTGATGAAGATATGCTAGCAGAAGGCATGTTTAACTCCTTAGAAGAAACATCAATTTCATTAGTTCCTGAAATTCAAGAAATTAAGGATATGCTTAAAAAGGATGGTTTTAAATGCGTCCTTATGACCGGCTCTGGAAGTTGTGTCTTTGCACTTACTACAGATTCTCGTTTCGCCTATTCTAAGTATCGTAAATACGATAATAAAGGCTATGACGTATATTTAACTAAGACAAAGAAAGTTCGCTAATATGATATTTATCGAATGTTATGGCAAGAATGTTTACATTGATGACGAATTAGTTGGTTATATTTCGCCAGATGGAGACATGTTTGCAAACGGGCATAAGTTTGGATCATTAACTGCTGAAGGCGATGTTTACATTCAAGGTGAGTATGTAGGTTATATAGAAGATAATTACGATATTTACATACGCGAAGAACTAGCGGGTTATGTAACTCCTAATAATGATCTAAAGTTTGATTCAAAAGCATTAATGCGAGGAAAATAAGAAAAGCTTCGGTTAAGGGTCCGAAGCTTTCTTTTTTAGATGTCATAGACATCTTTTCTGTGTCCAATTCGTACTGCTAGAACAATTAATTCCTTGTCATTAATGCTGCAGAGAATTCGATAATCTCCAATCCTATATCTCCAGAAACTTTTAAGATTACCTTTGAGTCTTTTTCGATGAATTCTAGGATCTTCACAGCCATCAATGTTCCTTTTAAGCCAACTTGTAATTAAATAGTATGAATTATTATCGAGTTTGGAAAGATCTCTTTCCGCACATTTAGCGATTAATAATTTAAACATTATTTACCAAGATGTTTGTTGACTTCTTCTAAGGTGTAAGCGACAGGTTCTTTTAAATATTCAGCATAAGCTTTATCAAAAGCCTCAATGTCGTATTGATCTTCTAGCATCTCAAAAAAGGCATCTTTTAAAGCTTTGTTCATGGACACATTGTTTGCTTTAGCAAACTTTTGCAACGCACCATACTCTGCGCTGTTCATTCTTACAGACAAAACACTCATGTTAATGCCTCCTTACGACTACAATTGTAGTCTATTATTTTATATTTATCAATATAATATTAAATAGAAAAAGGCGCGAATAAAAAAACGCGTCTTTTTATTTATTAAAATAAATAAGATAAGTAATTAGATCTTTTCGTAACGTGGTCCAAGCACACCGAGTTGTTCATCAATTGAGAAGGTTATTGGATCATCAAGGTACTCCTTGTATTCCTTTTCAACTTGCTTTTTACTCTTTGGTTTGGAATCAAATGGATCAAACATTTCTTTCTCCTTACCTACATATATTATACTAAATAATTTGCAATTTTGCAAATTATTTATGTACACATATGTGCATAAAAGAAAACCCCAGGCGAACCTGAGGTTTAATTTATAAGTTTTAAACTTATTTTCTGTGTTTAATTGCAGCTTGAGCAGCAGCTAAGCGAGCAACTGGAACACGGAATGGTGAACATGAGACGTAGTCGAGTCCTGCTCTGTGGTAGAAGTCGATTGAGTTTGGTTCACCACCAGTTTCACCACAGACACCAATGTGGAGATCCTTACGTGTTGCACGACCGAGTTTAACGGACATGTCAACGAGTTTACCAACACCTTTTTGATCGAGTGTTTTGAATGGATCTTCTTCTAAGATCTTATTGCTGTAGTAATCCGGTAAGAACTTAGCAGCGTCATCACGGCTGAAGCCGAATGTCATTTGTGTTAAGTCATTTGTACCAAATGAGAAGAATTCTGCTTCTTGAGCGATTTCATCTGAGAGCAATGCAGCTCTTGGGATTTCAATCATAGTACCAACATGGTATTTCATGTTAACGCCAGCTTCTTTAATGAGCTTGTCTGCAACTTCGCAGATAATCTTCTTAACGAACTTAAGTTCTTTAACTTCGAGTACGAGTGGAACCATGATTTCTGGTTCAATTGCTTTGCCAGTTCTCTTTGAAACTGCAATTGCTGCTTTGATAATAGCATTTGTTTGCATTTCGCAGATTTCTGGATATGAAACAGCTAATCTACATCCACGGTGACCCATCATTGGGTTGAATTCGTGTAAGTATTCGATACGATCTTTAACTTGTTGAACTGTTCTACCAGTTGCCTTAGCAAGTTCTGCAATCTTATCTTCTTCTTGTGGGAGGAATTCGTGTAGAGGTGGATCGAGTAAACGAACGTTGACATTGAATGGAAGCATTGCTTCATAGAGTGATTCAAAGTCTGCTTGTTGCATTGGTTCGAGTTCTGCTAATGCAGCACGTCTTTCTTCTACAGTGTCCGCAAGAATCATCTTTCTCATAGAGAAGATTCTATCCTTATCGAAGAACATGTGTTCAGTACGGCATAAGCCAATACCTTCAGCACCAAATTCTCTTGCTTGTTTTGCATCTCTTGGAGTATCGGCATTTGTACGAACTTTTAAGGTACGTGCTCTGTCGACCCAAGCCATTAATCTACCGAAGTAACCTGCTGTGAGGTCTGGCATAACCTTTGCGATTGAGCCAAGGTAGACTTTACCTGTTGAACCATCGAGTGATAATTCATCTTGGTCTGTGTAGACTTTACCATTAATGGTAACTGTACGAGCTTCTTCATCAATGATAGCTTCTTTACAGCCACAGACACAGCACTTACCCATACCACGGGCAACAACGGCTGCGTGTGAAGTCATACCACCACGCATTGTGAGAACACCTTCTGCAGCGACCATACCAACGATGTCTTCTGGGGATGTTTCTGCACGAACAAGGACAACTTTTTCCTTATTTGCGTGACGTCTTTCAGCTTCTTCAGCTGTGAAGGCAATTTTACCAGTGCCTGCGCCTGGACCTGCAGCTAAGCCTTGTGCAATTGGTTCATGTTTTGCTAAGTCGTCCTTATCAAATGCTGGTAAGAGAAGCTTATCAAATGATACTGGATCAATTCTTAAGACTGCTTCGTCTTCAGTGATTAATCCTTCATCAACTAAGTCACATGCAATCTTTAATGCGGCTGCTGGTGTACGTTTACCATTACGTGTTTGTAAGAAGTAGAGTTTACCATCTTCGACGGTAAATTCCATATCTTGCATATCTCTGTAGTGGTGCTCCATCTTTTTGATGGTTTCAACGAATTGGTTGTAAACATCTGGCATTCTTGCCTTGAGTTCTTCAATATGAAGTGGGGTACGAATACCTGCAACAACGTCTTCGCCTTGTGCGTTTGGTAAATATTCTGCGGAAATAACTTTTTCGCCTGTGCCTGGGTTACGTGAGAATGCAACACCTGTACCAGATGTTTCGCCTTTGTTACCGAAGGCCATTGATTGAACGTTAACAGCGGTTCCCCATGAATATGGGATTGAGTTCATCATACGATAAACGTTTGCTCTTGGGTTATCCCAGGAACGGAAGACTGCTGTAACAGCTTCAAGTAATTGAACTTTTGGATCTGATGGGAATTCTTCACCAAATGTTTTCTTGTAGTAAGCTTTGTAAGCTTTGACGAGATCTTTTAATTGATCTGCTGTAACTTCTGTATCGAGTTTGTAGCCATTCTTTTCCTTGAGTTCATCAAGCATCTTATCCATTTCAGTTCTTGGATGACCTTTGGCGATGTTTGTAAACATAAGAATGAAACGACGATAGCTATCAAATGCGAATCTTTCGTTACCAGTTTCTCTTGCTAAGGCTGCGACGGTTGTATCATTTAAACCTAAGTTTAAGATGGTATCCATCATACCTGGCATGGAAACTCTTGCGCCTGAACGGACAGAAACTAAGAGTGGGTTATGATCTCCACCGAAGTTTTTGCCTGTTTCTTTTTCAACTTCTTTGATGTGAGCATAAATATCTTCAATGATGTCATCTGGTAATTTTTTACCTGAATCATAGTAGAGATTACATGCTTCTGTTGTGATGGTAAATCCTTGTGGAATTGGAACTCCAATGCTGGTCATTTCCGCAAGACCGGCACCTTTACCACCTAACAACTCTTTGCCTAAACCATGGGCTTCTTTAAAGTTGTAGATGTATTTCTTTGCCATATTATTCCTCCTAAAGTGACAATAATATACGATGTGCTGAAATCGCACACGAATATGAGTATACACATATACGAGTGCATTCGCAAAGAAAAAATAATTGAAAAGCGGTTTCAAAAAAGTTTAAAATCTAAATAAATAGAGGCAGACGATATATGAAAGAACCACTCATTCTTACCATAGATTTTGGTACGCAATCAGTCCGTGTTGGACTCGTAAATAAAAAAGGCGACATAGTCGCAATGGAAAGAGTTAAGTATGAACCAGCATACAACTCACCAGTTGTTGGCTATGCTGAACAAGACCCAGATTATTACTTCAATTCTCTTTGTACATGTACTAAGAAAATTGTTCAAAATAATTCTGATTTATTGAGTGATGTCCTTGGTATCTCTATGTGTTTCTTTAGAGATTCTGTTGTCTGTTGTGATGAAAATTTCAAACCATTACGTCCTGCAATTCTTTGGTTAGACGAAAGAAGAGCAGAAGGAAAAGAAAAACTCCCTGCCCTTTCAAGAGCTATTTTTAAGCTCGTTGGAATGGGCCCAACTATTGAGCTTAACCGCAAGAGATCAATGGGAGTTTGGTTAAAAGAAAATCAACCAGATATTTGGGAAAATACAGCGAAATTCATGATGATTTCCACATATATTACTTCAAAATTACTTGGAGAATACATCGATTGCGCATCATGCCAAGCTGGTCATTTACCTATCGATTTTAAGAAAGGTGAATGGTATAAAAAAGACAATCACTTGAAAGGCCAAGTTTTTGGTGTTCCAGGTAAAAAATTATGTAAATTAGTTAAGGCTGGCGATGTAATGGGAACCATTTCAAAAGAAGCTGCCGAAACAACTGGACTCCCAGAAGGAATGAAAATGTTTGCAGGTGGTTCAGATAAATCAGCAGAAACACTTGGACTAGGTGTTGTTAATGATAAAATGGCAGCAGTTTCCTATGGAACAGCTTGTTCAATTGAAGTTCCTATTAAGAAATATAAATCTGCTGAGCCGTTCCTTCCATCATACCCTGATATTGTCAGTGGTTATGATATGGACGTTCAAGTCTATCGTGGTTATTGGATGTTAAATTGGTTTATTAAACAATTTGGTTGCCAAGGCCCAACAGTTGAAGAAATTGTTGTAAACAGAGGCATGATTCAAGAATTTAATGATGAAATGGCAAAGGTTGCTCCAGGATCTGATGGACTAGTTCTTCAACCATACTGGGGACCAGGCTTAAGAAGACCACTCGCCAAAGGCGCAATCATTGGTTTTAGTGATGTCCACTCAAAAATTCACATGTATCGCGCAATCATTGAAGGTATTGGTTATTGCTTAAAAGAAGGCCTC
The DNA here is from genome assembly GCA_018064745.1 of Candidatus Fiminaster equi. Taxonomy (GTDB): domain Bacteria; phylum Bacillota_I; class Bacilli_A; order RFN20; family CAG-826; genus Fiminaster; species Fiminaster equi. The sequence continues at coordinate 26,300 of JAGHUR010000011.1, read as the reverse complement.
GACTTATTTGAAACAAAACGCCTTCACCACAAGGTTGAAAAAATTAGAATTTCAGGTGGTGGATCACAAAGTGATGTTATTTGCCAAATTACCGCAGATATATTTAACAGACCAGTTTCAAGAATTCAATCATTTGAATGTTCAACATTAGGTTGTGCTATGGCTGGTTTTATTGCAGCAGGTGAATTTAAATCAAAAGAAGAAGCTGCTGAAGCAATGGTTCACCAAAGTGTGGAATTTATTCCAAATCCTGAAAATGTTGAAAAATATAAATACCTTTATGAGCATGCGTACATGAAGATGTATCCAAACTTAAAAGGTGTCTATAAAGACATCAAGCAATTTGATGATAAATATTTAAAATAAAATTGGTTTACGAATCAATTGCATTACACTTTCTAAAGAAGGCACCTTAATATCAGGGTGCTTTTCTTGTATAAAAGAAAGGTAAATGCCCTTAAAGACAAAGAATAAAGTATTGACTACTTCTTCAGGAATACCAGCAATAACTTTGCCGGAATTTTGTCCTTCTTTTACGAGTCTTGCAAGCTTAAAAAACAAAGAATTTTTATCTCTATTTTTAATGATGATATTTAAATAACAAACGTTCTCGAATTTTGCTTCAGAAACATCAAGCAAAACTGAAATAATTTCTTCAATTTTTTCATAACTCGAACCTTCTGTTATCATTAATAATCTATTGTTTAATTCAACATAAGTTGAACTTGTAAGCAATTTTTGATAAATTTCATCTGAATTTTTGAAGTAATGATATACAATTCCATGAGAGCATTTTGCTTTGCTAGAAATTGCATCAATTGAAACCTTTTTGCCATACAAGGAAAAGAGTGGGAGAGCAGCACTTAAAATCGAGTTTAATCTCTCGTCTTTCATTTCAGAAAATTGTTCTCTGGTTCTAGGCATTTTCTTTAGGTTCCTTATGTGTTCTTAGATAGCGGACAATCATGTAACTACCAATTATAGCTAAAACAAATAGGATTGGTCCTAATATTTGATCCACAAGACCAAATGATGAACTCTTACAGTAATCAAACATTTTGGAGTTAACAAAAATTGAGATTAATGAGCCAACAATCATTCCGATTGCAGCATAGTATGTTCCAACTCTATGTTTAGCAAGAAAATAGTTCATTAATTTTGAGAAAATAACAAAACCAAGAATTGCTCCAACTAAGAATGAGAATATTAGGCCAAAACTGGCTCCAACATTTTTAAATTTAAACAATTCAAGAATAGGCTGATAGAAACAAATTGCAACCAATAAAAGCGAACCAGAAAATCCAGGAATAACTAAGCCTGCAGCTGCAAAAAATCCAACCCCAATCATAATGAAATAAAGATATGTTGGAACATCTCTAAAAATGTCATTTATCCAGGAAATTGTAGGGAAAATCACCGAGAAAACCCCAACAAATGCAGTTATTAAGAAGAAAATTCCAAATGATAAAATGTAAGATTTTTTGCGTGGTTCGTCTTTAACATTATCAGTAACTCCAGGAAGTGATCCAATGACCAACCCAGCAAACAAACAAATGATTGCAAACATGCAATATTCCATTGCTAAGTTTAATGGAATGACTAATGCAGCAAATGATAAGATTGCACCAACTCCAAATGGCAACAAAATAAGAAAATTGCGGCCAAAATTTTTGCTGAATAAATTAGCGACTGCACCAACTACCTTTTTGAATGCTCTAAAGATCAGTAATACAGTGCCACCAGCAATTCCCGGAATAATCATTCCTGTACCGAAAGCTAGGCCGATTAATCCATCCTTAATTGGTGTAGGCAATTTCTTTTTCATGTGAAACATTTTAGCATAATATAATGTGTTGTGATATAATCAAATGCAATTATGAAACTTATTGTTGGTTTAGGTAATCCAGGAAAAGAATACGCAATGACACGTCACAATTGTGGTTTTCGTGTTGTAGATGCTTTTGCTGATGCAACTTCAGTTGACATCGATAAAGAAGATTTTCATGGTGTCTATGGAAGATTCAAATTTGAAGATGAAGATATCATTTTATTTAAACCATTAACAATGATGAACGGATCAGGATTAGCAGTTTACGAGATTGTTAAATTTTTTAAAATTCATAGAGAAGATATCTTAATCGTCTATGACGATATGGCTATTGAACCAGGTAATCTTAGGTTAAGAGCAAGTGGGTCAAGCGGCGGCCAAAAAGGAATGGAAAATATTATTAAATATCTTTCAACCGAAAACATTAAACGCATTCGCGTTGGTATTGGCGAACCAAAATATGATCCAATCAAACACGTTTTAGGTGAACCTAGAGGTGAAGAAAAAGAAAAAATAGACTCTGCAATAGAACGCGCAACAAAAGCTATACGCGAATTTTTGATAAACGATTTTCAAAACGCAATGTCAAAATTTAATGGAGGTGGTAATAGTTGAATGATGAACTCTTAAAACTGATTTCCAACACTGAAGCTGCTACCCACCTCTTAACGAAAAGTGGGAATTTTGTCGTTGATGATACTATTGGAATCTCCCTACTTTTCGCGGGAGTTTTCCACAAAAAACCTGGGAAATACCTATTATTAACATCAAATTTATACAATGCACAAAAGGTCTCTGACGTAATTGCTTCCCTCATTGGAGAAGATAATGTTTATCTATTCCCGGTTGATGACATGTTAAGAAATGAAAGCTTAACTTCATCAAAGGAATTATTAGCTCAAAGACTTTATGTCTTAACAAAAGCATTAGAGGATAAGCCAAAAATCATTGTTACTCATGCCTCAGCGTTGATTACACCGCTACCAACAGTTAGCGACTTTTTATCAAACACATTTTACTTTGAAAAAGGAAAAGAATATAACTTAGCAGAAACCAAGAAAAAATTAGTGCAGGCAGGATATGAACAAGTTAATAAAATAGATCAAACTCTTCAATTTGCATCTCGTGGTGATATTTTAGACATTTATCCTGTTTCACAAGATAATCCAATCAGAATTGAATTCTTTGGCGATACTATTGAGTCAATTTCATATTTTAGCATAGCTAAGCAAACCTCATTTAAGGAGATTGACTCAATAAAATTTGAACCTGCAAACGATGTTTTATTTACAGATTTAGAAATTGAAGAATTCAAAAAGAATTTAGATGCACAAATCGCAAAAGATAAACGCAATTTAATTCCAGAATTAGGTGCTTATCTTGAGCAAAATGCAAATAGGGATTTTGAACACATCCAAGAACGTGTTTATCATCCGCATTTATACAAATACACAAGGTATGTAAAACACTTTACTAATTCAATTTGTGATTACTTCAAAGCTGACTTAACATTTATATCTAACAAGAATCAATTTGATACCACAATTGAGTTTTTAATTAAGGAAGCAAAGAACTACTTTTCATCACTTAACGAAGATGGAAAATTGATCACACATCTTGAACTATATAATGATGTTAACGATGTCTTAAAATTTGAAAAATACCTCATTTTCTCCAGTAATTTCCGTGAAAATCTCGAACAAATTGAGTTTAAAACCAATCCGATTATTTTCTCAAAAGCTAATTCTTCTAACCTTTCAATTATCTTAAATCAGTACCTTTCAACATCTCAAAAAATAGTTCTCGCATTGTCTAACAAACAGCAATACGAAACAGTTGTTGAATTCTTAAAATCTGAGAAGATTCCTTATGATGCATTGAAAGGATTAGAGATTCCAAATAAGAAAATTGGAGTGACGATCTTTTCTCTTGAAGAAGGATTTGAATTACCTGATGAAAAAATAGTTTTTGTATCATCAAAAGAACTTTTTGGCTTTCAAAATAGATCTTCTAGATTTTTGAATAGGTTTAAGGAAGCTACAATCTTAAGAAATTATGAAGAATTGAGACCAGGAGACTTTGTTGTACATGAATATTATGGAATAGGTAAATTCTTAGATATTCAAACTATAGAGGTCGATGGTATTCATAGAGACTTTATTCATGTTCAATACTCTGGAACAAGCACTTTATACATTCCTTTAACTCAATTTAGATTACTACGTAAATACTCTGGTAGAGAAGGTGCTGAACCGAAACTATCAAGTTTAAATTCTGATGAGTGGGAAAAGACTAAATCAAAGATTAAGACAAGAATTAATGAATTAGCAGATAGATTGTATGCTTTATACAGCGAAAGAGCGCACGGCAAAGGCTTTGCCTTTATGCCTGATGATGAAATTCAAGAAGCATTTGAAAAAGAATTCCCGTATCAATTAACTTACGATCAACAACAGGCTGTAATTGATATTAAAAAAGATATGGAATCTGATGATGTAATGGATAGACTTCTTTGCGGTGATGTAGGCTTCGGTAAAACCGAAGTTGCATTTAGAGCAGTCTTTAAAGCTATTTCATCAGGAAAGCAAGTTGCAATATTGTGCCCAACTACACTACTTGCTAGACAGCATTATGAACTTGCATGTGAAAGATTTAGAAATTTTGGAGTTAATATTGCCATTATTTCGAGACTAGTCTCTGAAAAACAACAAAAAGAATATATTAAGGATATAAAAGAAGGAAAAATTCACTTAGTTATCGGAACTCACCGTTTATTAAGTAAAGATTTTTCATTTAAAGACCTTGGATTACTTATTGTTGATGAAGAACAAAGATTTGGTGTTGAACAAAAAGAAAGAATTAAAGAGATGAAGTCAAATATTGATGTTTTATCTCTTTCTGCAACCCCAATTCCACGCACTTTACAACTATCTTTAATTGGTGTTAGACCAGTCTCTCAAATTAACACACCACCAGAAAATAGATCATCAATTCAAACCTATGTTGCACCATTTAATGAAGGTGTGTGCAGAGAGTTAATTGAACGAGAATTAACGCGAAAAGGCCAGGTTTTTTACATACATAATGTAGTTTCTTCGATTCATTTAGTTGCAAACAAAATTCAAAGACAAATACCTTCAGCAAGCGTTGGAGTTGTTCATGGACAGATGTCAAAAGACGAAATAGAAGACGTTATGATGAGATTCTATTCTGGCGAAATAAATGTATTGGTTGCAACATCTATTATCGAGAACGGAATCGATATTCCAAATGCCAATTTAATCATCGTTGAGAATGCTGATCGCTTTGGATTATCGCAACTTTATCAAATTAAAGGAAGAGTTGGACGCGGAAATCGTATTGCTTATGCTTATTTGTTTTATAGTGAGCAGAAAAATATTAACAAAACAGCTCAAAAGAGACTAAAAGCCATTCAAGATTTTGCTCAATTGGGCTCTGGATATAAAATTGCACAAAGAGACCTTATGATTCGTGGTGCAGGCGATATTTTAGGACCAGAACAAGCTGGTTTTATTGATTCAGTTGGTCTTGAATTGTATCTCAAACTTTTGAATGAAGTTATTGAAGAGAAAAAGACCGGAAAAGCATATGAGCCACCTAAGCCAGTTAAGCTCTTTAAAATTGATGCTTACATACCTGATGTGTACATGGTAAAAGAGGATAAAGTCGAGTTATATCAAGAACTTGAAAATGCCCAAAATATCCAGGAATTGCAGGGAATAAAGGCTAAAATCCGCAATATTTATGGAAAAATTCCTCATGAAGTTATGATGTTAATTAACAAGAGAAGAATCGATATTTTAATGAACAACGAAGAGTTCGAAAATGTTAATGAATATGCTAATGATATTGAGATTGTTTTGTCAGATAAATTTTCATCAATTTCAGGTATTGGTTCAGCCCTATTTGAGATACTAACACCATATCTTGGAAAGATTTCAGTAACATATTTGAATAAAGTTCTTAAAATCAGACTTAAAAAGCTAGACAATTGGATAAAAGATCTTGAAACAATTATTGAATGTATTGCAACACTTTATAAAAAATATAATAAGAAGGGAAAAAATGAGTAAGGAACTAAAATTAGACTTAGACCACAGCAAGAAATATGTTGTTGCTTGCTCTTTCGGACCAGATTCAATGGCCCTACTTTCTGCAACCCTAAAAAATCACTTAAAAATTGTTGTTGCGCACGTCAATTATCACAAAAGAGATATTTCAAATTTTGAACAAGCTTCTTTGACTAAGTTTTGTAACGAAAATAATATCAAAATTGAGGTGTTGGACACAGCAAATTTAGAGGTATCTGGAAACTTCCAAGAATGGGCTCGTGAAACACGTTATAAATTCTTTAAAAATGTAGTTGAAAAACATAATGCTATAGGTGTTCTTGTAGCTCATCAAGAAGACGATGTAATTGAAACCTATAAAATGCAAAAAAATCGCAAAAACCTAGTGAAATACTGGGGAATTCGCGAGGAAAACAATATTTTAGGTGTCAAGGTAATTAGACCGCTTTTGGGTTATTCAAAACAAGAACTTTTGGAGTACGATATTTCTAATAAAATTCCTTATTCAATTGATGAGTCAAATCTTACTGATCATTACTCAAGAAATAAGGTTCGCCACAGCGTGGTTGAAAAATTAACAAAAGAAGAGCGAAAAAACATTATTTTAGAACTCAAAAACAAGCAAAAAATTGAACAAAAATTTGTCCCTAAAATTTCTTATAAAAAATTCGCAAAAATGTCATATGAAAATATCGTTAGATTCATCGATTTTTATATGACCAAACATAATGAACACCGTGACTTGAGTGCAAAATTTATTGAGGAGATTCAAAAATCTTTCGCAACAAACGCAAATATTTCATTCAAAATTACTGAACACGTTACCCTTTCCAAAATGTACGATGATGTTGAGGTGACTGATTTAGAGAATTTTTATGCTTATGAGCTTGTAGTTAACAAAAAAGCAATGAATAAATTCCTAAAAATTGATTTTTCGATGGGAGCAGAAGACCGCGGAATTAAAGATGAAGATTTTCCACTAATTGTGAGAAATGTTAACCCTAAAGACAGAGTAAAAGTTAAGGACTATTTTGTTGAAGTTAGAAGACAATTTATTAACTGGAAAATGCCAACTCATCTTAGAAAGATGTGGCCTGGAATTTATAACAAAAACAATGAGTTAATTTATGTTCCTAGATACCGCAAAGATTTTGTGGATAATCATAAATCTATTTTGAAAATCGATTTAACTAAAATTAGGAATAAATAGCCCATTCTTAAATTATAAAATTAAATATATTTACAAAATTGTTTACAAAACATTTAGTTTTGGTATTATTTTTAGCGAAAACATTTGTTTAGATAACCCCGGAGGTATTAATTATGGACGAAAATAAAAATCAACAACCAAGAAGAGGATTTGGAAGAGTTATTCTCCCATATCTTATTATAATTGCAGCAATTGCAGCCTTTATAGTTTTAATTGTCAGAGCCACCTCAGCTAAGGTTTATAAGTGGAATTCTGATGCAGGATCACTAGATAAAGCTCTTGCAGACAACCAGGTTGTAACTGCTGAAGTTTACAACAAAGAAACCACAGTTGAAATCACAGGTACATTTTATGTGGTTGCAAATCCAAATGATGGAGAAAAGCAATTTGATGTCGTTATTGATATCGAAAAATATAATCACGAATTCGAATTAGAAGGTGGAACTCACCCAGCATATTCAACTCTCTTTGAAAAGGAAATTAATGATTACAAAGTTGCATTTCCAGATAAAGCAGACAGAGCATACATCAAAGATGTTTATGCATTCCAAGTCTCTTGGTGGGATCAATGGGGACCATCAATTATTTCAATAATTGTTACCGTCTTAATTGCAATTATTTTATTCTCATTGCTCTCAAGATCCGTTAATGGTTCTAATAACAAAGCTTTAGATTTCAATCGTTCAAGAGCACGTAAAATTGACAGTTCAAAAGTCAAATTTGCCGATGTTGCAGGGTGTGATGAAGAAAAAGCAGAAATGGTCGAACTTGTTGAGTACCTTAAAAACCCACAAAAATATACCAAGTTTGGAGCAAAGCTTCCAAAAGGTATCTTACTCGTAGGTCAACCAGGTACAGGTAAGACATTACTTGCAAAAGCAGTTGCAGGCGAAGCCGGTGTACCATTCTTCTCAATTTCAGGTTCCGACTTTGTCGAAATGTTTGTTGGCGTTGGTGCAGGTCGTGTGCGTGATATGTTCAGAAAAGCAAAACAATCTGCTCCATGTTTAGTATTTATCGATGAAATCGATGCTGTTGGACGTCAAAGAGGCGCTGGTCTTGGTGGCGGAAACGATGAACGAGAACAAACACTCAATCAACTTCTAGTTGAAATGGATGGTTTTGAAGATAATTCAGGCATTATTGTTATTGCTGCAACAAACCGTGAAGATGTTCTTGATCCAGCCTTATTAAGAGCTGGTCGTTTTGATAGAACAATCACAGTTAATTTACCAGATAAAGCTGGTCGTGAAGCAATCTTTAAAGTTCACTCCAGAAATAAACTTATTGATCCAAAAGTCGACTTTGCACAACTTGCAAAAAGAACAGTTGGATTCTCAGGTGCTGATATTGAAAATATCATGAATGAAGCGGCAATTCTTGCAGTTCGCAACAATGAAGAAATGATTTCAGTCAAAGATGTTGACGAAGCAATTGATAGAAGAATTGCAGGCCCAGCCAAGAATTCCAAAGGAATGAATGCAGACGAAAGAAAACGTGTTGCTTACCACGAAGCCGGCCATGCAATTATTGGTTTAAAACTTCCTCATTCAGATAAAGTTCAAAAAATCACAATTATTCCTAGAGGAAGAACTGGTGGTCACGTCTTAATGACACCAGAAGATGATAGATTCTTACTCAGCAAAGCTGAGCTTGAAGCTAGAATTATTGGTTTCTTGGGCGGACGTTCATCAGAAGAAATTTTCTTCGATGATGTTACAACTGGCGCTTCAAACGATATTGAAGTTGCAACACAAATTGCAAGATCAATGGTCACTGAATACGGTATGAGTTCACTTGGTCCAATTCAATATGAAAAGGATACTGGCTCAGTCTTCCTCGGAAGAGATTACACATCAACACAAAAGAATTTCTCTACTCAAATTGCATTTGAAATTGACCAAGAAGTTCGTAAGATTATCGATGAGGCTCACAAGAAAGCTCAAGACATTATTAAAGCTAACAAAGCTGATGTTATCAAAATTGCAGAAACACTTCTTGAAAAAGAAACAATTACTGCAGAAGAAATCGATGCTGTCTTAGCTGGCAAAAAAGTTGAAGAGCAACCACTTGTTGAAGAAACAAAACCTGTTGAGAAAAAACCAGCAGCAAAGAAAGCCCCAGCCAAAAAGGCTCCTGCTAAAAAACCAGCAGCAAAGAAAGCTGAATAATTCATAGGGAGGTTTACCTCCCTTTTTACTTTTATGTTTAAAATTGGAAACGTTGAAATTAATGGCAAAGTTGTCTTGGCGCCTATGGCGGGAGTCACATCTTTAGGCTACAGAAATTTTATGAAACCTTTTGGCGTTGCATTAACTGTAACGGAAATGGTTTCAGATTGCGGTCTTATCTATGATAATCAAAAGACAATTGATTATTTAAAATCAACTGAGCAAGAACGACCTATTGCAATTCAATTATTTGGAAGTTCTGCTGAAACAATTTGCAAAGCAATGGATGTTGTTTTGAAACATAATCCAAATATAGATATCTTTGATATCAATTTAGGGTGTCCTGCTCCAAAAGTTACCAAAACTGGTGCTGGTTCTTCTCTCTTGAGAGATCCGAAGAAATTAGAAGAAATGTTTAAAGAAATATGCAAACATTCTCCAATTCCAGTAACCGCAAAAATAAGACTCGGTTGGAACGAAGATGAAATAAATTTCAAAGAGAATGTTAAGGCATTAGAAAATGCTGGTGTTGCAGCAATTGGAATTCATGCAAGAACCACAAGACAAGGTTATGCTGGAAAGCCAAGATGGGAACTTTTAAAGGATTTCCGTAACGAAATGTCAGTTCCACTAATTGTCTCTGGTGATATCTACACTCTAAAAGACGCAATAAAGGCCTTAGAATGCACCAAAGCTGATGCTGTTATGGTTGCCCGCGGAGGTGTTGGAAACCCTTTCTTAGTGAAGCAAATAGATTCTTACTTTAAAGATGGTTCTATAATTGAAAGTTCTTCATTAGAAGAATCAATACAATATATTCGTGATTTAGCAGATATGTTAATCGAGGAAAAAGGTGAGTACACCGCAATGATGGTTTTACGTGGAATTGCTCCTAAATTTTTAAACAGTCATCCAGACATGAAAAAAGCAAAAAATAAACTCGCGAGTGCATTAACAACACGCGAATCATTAGAGAGAATATTAAACGAAATTAAAATCTGAAATAAATAAATGGGTTGTATTTAGAACTTGCTAAGCACATAACTGCATAAACAAGTAATAAAATTCCTAGAATACTACTAGCAATTGTTAAAACATTAAGTCCATACTTCTTGTTCTCAATTGCTTTTTTAATTTTTGGCACAAGTGGAAATGAAAAGATAATTCCTAATAATAAAATTATTAATGAGTATTTTCCGACGTCTGTATTAAATATACCCATGGCGTTTGTCCAACCTGGTCTTGCAAAATTAAATAATGAACCAATGTATTTAACTGCAAAAGTCATATCTGGTGATCTAAAGATTACCCAGCCAATTAAAACTACAAAAATTGTGTAAATTCTACCAACAAATTTTGGTAATTTATCAAGAACTTTTTTGAATCCAATACGTTCGATAACAATGAAAAATCCGTGGTACAAGCCCCACACTATAAATGTCCACGACGCGCCATGCCATAAGCCAGTTAATGCGAAAACAATTAGTAGATTGATTATTGTTCTAACTTTTCCTTTTCTATTACCACCTAGTGGGATGTAAAGGTATTCTTTAAACCATGTTGAAAGAGTAATGTGCCATCTTCTCCAGAAATCTTGGATGGATGTTGCAGCGTATGGATAGTTGAAGTTTTCAGGGAATTTAAAGCCAAAGATTTTACCAAGGCCAATTGCCATATCCGAATAACCAGAGAAGTCAAAGAATAACTGAATTGCGTAAGCAATGACACCCAACCACGCCACGAACATAGGCAAGGTAGCAGCACCTCCGCTTACAGAAAGTTGCATTTGGTATTTATCAAAAATTTGGTCTGCAATGACTGCAACACAGTTTGAAATAATTACCTTCTTTGAAAGTCCAAGAATAAACCTTTGTGCTCCATAGAAGACATCATCAAGTTTAGTTTCTCTTTCTGTTAATTCTTTTTCGATATCGGTGTATCTAACAATTGGCCCTGCAATTAGTTGAGGGAAGAATGAAATATATAATGCCAACTTAACAATATTCTTTTGTGTCGAACAACCTTTTCTATACACATCAATTACGTAAGACATAATTTGGAATGTGTAGAAAGAAATTCCTATAGGAAGTGCGATGTTTTTGAAGCGATTTCCGGTTACAAAATTGAAGTATTTGAAGAAGAAAAGCATTCCTAAGTTAAACACCAATGATGAAATTAAAATAATTCTTCTTTTGGTTTTCGATTCAAATTTACTTAACAAAATTCCAAAGACGTAGTTAACTGCAATTGAGGCAACCATCAGTAAAATAGCTTTAGGTTCGCCCCATGAATAGAAAAGCAAAGAAGCTATCAGCAATACAATGTTTTTTGCAGTAATAAACCTTTTTGGAATAACAAAATAAATCACTAGAGTGACGGGTAGGAATATTAGTAAGAAAACCAAAGAAGAAAATACCATTTTACTTTCCTTCCTTGCCTTTCAAATAAGCATATAATGAGTCATATACTGAGTTATGACAATATTTATCCTGATCTCTAGATTCAAGCCAGTTTGAACCTTCATAGTGTTTGCTTCTAATAAGTTGTTCATTAGCTTCTAGTATTAGAAGATCCCTATTTTGTAACAAAGATTCCCAAGCTCCAGGACCATTTTTCCAAACATCTTGTTCAGGGTGTTGTTCAAATAAACTACCACCGTAGTAATACATGTAAGTTAAATCTGCAATCTCATGATCAGCTAAACAATCCCTGAACGGATTTAAGAAAGAGTCTCCTTGCATCAAAACTTTAAGTTTTGGTTTGTCTTTTTTGGTTGTTTCTAATACCGGCGTGTAATAATAATCATCCACAATACTGTCTTTTTTGTGTTCAGGAATTGATCCATAAAGAATGTCATAAATGTCTTGTTCGGCATTGCCGATGTTGTATGGGTTCTTAGATTGATTAACCCATTTCACTGTCAATTGTCTAGATTCTGTGTTTGAAATAACTTCATACTTCTTTAGAAGAAATGAGACAACTTCGGATGCTGCAACATAATTCCAGTGAATTCCGGTTTTTGGGAAGATGTTTAAAAGCCCGACATCTTTAAAGACTTGTGAGCTATCAATAAAATTGACGCCATTAGTTACGAATCCTTCCTTTAAATATTCAACGTGACGTTTGTAATTTTCTAATGGGGTATTTGCATTTTTGTAATATTCTGGAACAAACTCCGCCATTTCTGCAGCCTTGTTCGGACTAATAACAAAAATAACTTCGGTTCCCATCTTTTTGAGTTCTGTTTGGATGTATTTTATCTCATCAATTGTCTTATTAATTCCTGCTACATCTACTGCATTTGATGGAGAATAACCGTAATATTCGTCAACATATTCTTTAGAGTAAAGGTACCCACTTTTACCCACAATTATGCCATTATTCCCGTGAAAACTCGGCTGAATTGATAAATTTTGCTGTGCAACAACTTTGTTCATTTCGGCAAAAATGTTGTCTTCAGCAAAATAGTATTCCGGGTACTCTTTTGTTCTGTCGACGTTGTTGCTAAAAAGGTTGCCACTTAAGAAATCAACAATTGCTGCTAAAACCGATGAGCTTTCGATTTGATAATGCAATGAATTGTATGCACTAACTAGACCAGTTCTACCTGGAAAGTGAGTTGACCACCATTCTTCAAAAGATGCTTGAAACTTCGAATTAAACCAGGTTTCAGCAGTTAATTTTTCTCTAACCACTACTGATTCACTATTCATCTCTTTTTCTTTCGAACCAAAAATTGTGAAAGTCACAAGCGGTGTTATGCAAAGTGCTCCAACAATCGAAATGAACGCTATTTTTACAGGTTTCATACGCTAAATTTTAAATCACGTGACGCGTTAGCACAACATAAAAGTGAAAATTATATAATAAAATCAGGATTTATTGATAACCAAAACTCGATATAATTTTCAGCAACTTTCTTGTTTTTGAAAAACCAAAAAAGTGCGATTAGCAATAACTTAATTGCTTGCAATATAAGTTTTTGTTATACTCATTAGCGAGGTTTTTAACAATGGAACGTAAATTAACAGATCAAGAACGTGCAAGAAGAGACAAACTTCCACGTTACGAAGAGTTCGGTGTAGAACCATTTGGACAAAAATTTGAACGCTCAAGTTCAATCAAAGAAGTTCGCGAAAAATGCGCCGGAAAAACAAACGAAGAATTACAAGCAAATCCAGTAGAAGTTAAAGTTGCTGGACGTATTATGGCTTTACGTAAAATGGGTAAAGCAGCCTTTATGAACATCAAAGATGTTACTGGCAACATTCAATGCTGGTTAGGCATCGATTATTTAGGTGAAGAAAATTACTCAGTATTTAAACTTTCAGATATTGGCGATATTTGTGGTGTTGAAGGTCACATTATGTTCTCTCAAACAGGAGAAATGACCATCAAAGTTTCTAAATTCACACACCTCACAAAATCACTTCGTCCATTACCTGAAAAATTCCATGGTTTAACTGACGTTGAAGAAAGATATCGTCACCGTTATGTTGACCTAATTATGAATGATGATTCAATGAAAATTGCCTTAGCAAGACCAAAAATTATTCGTGCAATTCAAGACTACTGTGATAGCCTTGGATTTACCGAAGTTGAGACAAGTATTCTTTCTCCAATTTTAGGCGGTGCTGCAGCAAGACCATTCGTTACTCATCACAATACATTAGATAAGGATTTTTATCTTCGTATTGCTACCGAAATTTCTTTAAAGAAATGTATCGTTGGTGGTATGGAAAAAGTTTATGAAATTGGTCGTTTATTCCGTAACGAAGGAATGGACACAAAACACAATCCAGAATTCACAACAATTGAACTTTATCAAGCTTATGGTGATCTTCAAGATATGAGACACTTTGCAGAAAACCTCTTCAAAGAAGTCGCTATGAAGATTCACGGCACAACCACAATTCCTTATGGTGAAGGTACATTAGATCTTGGAAAACCATTTGGTTGGAAGACAATGAAAGAATGTGTTTTGGAAGCTACAGGAATCGACTTTAACAAAGTTACTACTATGGAAGAAGCTGTTAAACTTGCAAAAGATAACGGCATCAAACTTGAAAAACACTGGAACAGTGTTGGCTACATTCTCAATGCATTCTTTGAAGAAAAATGTGATGATTTACTTCAAACACCAACATTCGTCCATGAATACCCAATTGAAGTTTCACCGCTCACCAAAAAGTGCAAAGACAACCCAATGTTCACAGATAGATTTGAACTCTTTATTGGTGGAATGGAATATGGAAACGCTTATAGCGAACTTAATGATCCACTAGACCAAAAAGAACGTTTGGTAAAACAACTTGAAGCTAAAGCTGCAGGTGATGAAGAAGCGTCTGAAATGGATGAAGACTTCCTTGAAGCTCTTGAATACGGTATGCCTCCAACAGGCGGTATCGGTATCGGAATCGATAGATTCGTCATGCTTATGACTAATCAAACATCCATCAGAGAAGTTCTTCTCTTCCCATGCATGAAGGATTCAGGCAAATAACATATTGAAATTTTATTTCAGTAGTGTATCATATAAGTAGGAATTACAAGCAAGTCAAGCAATTCTAAAAAGAGACCGGTTGCCGCCGGTCTCTTTTCTTCGTTTATTGGGATTCACAAGCAAGTCAGGCTATTCCTTGAAAAGCAACTTGACCATTACTAAAACAAGAAATAGCACCAGGAGTGCCTCCATTAGTGGAAACCCCCTTTCCGACTAAATGCCTGTGAATTCCCACACATTTAGTCATGGGCTTGTTCCTCCTTCTAAACTATCCAATCTCTTAAATTGGCGAACATAATTTATCATACTGTTTAATAGCTTACAATAGGGGGGATATACGTTACATATATTAATAATATATAAACAACATATTTAACGTATTACCCAGGTATTTTTAATATATGTAAAAAATTCCAATAATTTACTAACCAACATATTTTTGTATACACACGCAAACGTCTTGTGTATAATATACCTACGCGAAAGCGTTTCTCTCTGCTGACAGAAGATGTCAGCCAGAAGACCAAAGGGAGGTAAAAGAATATGAAAAAGTACGAACTCATGTACATCGTGAAAGACGGACTCGATGAAGCTGCAAGGAAGGCTGAAATCGAAAAACTTCACGGAATTCTTACATCTAACGGAGCAAAGCTCGGCGATGTTAAAGAATGGGGTTTAAGAGATTTTGCTTATCCAATCAATAAGCAAACAAAAGGCTATTATGTAGTTCTTAAACTCACTGCTGACGAAGCTGCTTTAAACGAATTCTCTCGTTTAGCAAAAATTGATCAAAATGTTGTACGTCACTTATTTACTGTCGATAATGACTAATTAAGGGGGATTAACATTTATGTTAAATCGAATCGTTTTAACTGGTAGACTTACCAGAGATCCTGAATTAAGAAGAACAACAGGAGACACAGCAGTTGCATCATTTACTATTGCAGTTGATGATACAATGAAAGATGCCAACGGCGAAAAAACAACAACATTTATTGGTGTTACCGTTTGGGATAAACAAGCTGACAATGTTGCAAAATTCTTAAGAAAAGGAGCACTTGTAGGTGTTGATGGACGTATTCGTCAACGCACCTATTTAAGAAAAGACGGAACAAAAGCTTCAGTCATTGAAGTTATCGCCAATCACGTTGAGTTCTTAGAACCAAAAGGTTCAAGAGAAATTCCAAATGAAGAAATCATCTTTGATGATGAACCAGCTGTACCAGTTGAGGAATCAAAGAATTTAGACTCAATCGATGTCACTGACGATGATCTTCCGTTCTAATTTAGAAAGGAAAAATCAAAATGGGATTCAAAAAAGTTAGACCACACAAAAAGGTCTGCAACTTCTGCAAAAACAAAGTTGCATACATTGATTATAAAGATGTCGAAACATTAAGTAAGTACATTACTCCAAATGGTAAAATCGCATCACGCCATTCCACTGGTACTTGTGCAAAGCACCAAAGAGAAGTTGCAAGAGCAATTAAGAATGCACGTTTCATGGCTTTATTACCATACGTTCAAGACTAATTTAAATCAAATTAAAAGCACTCATTATGAGTGCTTTTTTTATACATAAAAACCTCTCGTTTGAGAGGCTTTATTTTTAGAATGCTGGGAAGTCAAGATCTTTAACTTCTAAGTAGCTATGAAGATCAATTGGATCTAATATAACTGATTTCTTTGTAAGTTTGCCTTTGATTACATCTGTATCGATGTCTTTGCGATGTAATTCAGTAATTTCAGTAGTGTCTGAACAATAGTATTCATAGCTGTCGTCATTTACTGTAAGTTGGCAAATGGTTTTGATGTGTTTTGTTCTTGATGTGTTTTCGTCAGTTGAATCTAAAACAACAGTGTAAACATTATCATCAATGTAGTATTTTCCTTCATCTCCAATTTGCATAACGTGGCTTTCAAAAGCGTTGATTAAGCTATAAGCTTGTGACATTGCAACACTTCCAACATATTTTTCTGAATCAGAACTTTCTTCTTTTACATAAGTGTCAGCGTTCTTGTCGATGTGATACCAATTTTTATTATCTTTTTGGTAGACGCGGTCATATGAATATTCATCTTTTTCTTCTTTTGAAGGATCTTTGTAAGAAGAAGTTGACTCTGCTTCATAAGCCATAACGCAATTTACTGAGTCAAATTTAACTTTATATTCTGACTTTTCTTTTTCTTCAGCTTTGCTGAGTTCCTTATTGTTTTGCATGTTGATGATTTTATATCCTTCTTCTTGAGAACTTTCAAAAACAAATGAATATGGATTTTCAGAAATAAGAGGAGATTTTCCTTCTAATCTTTCTAATTCCTCAATAAATGTTTTCATTTTTACTTCAGTTTTATAACTTTTTAAGCCACCACAGCTTGATAAAGCTACGCCTGCTAAACCAACAAATAATAAACTTCTAACTTTCATATTTTGTTTTTCCTTTCAAGGTGTCTACATTTTATCCATAAAATCCTAAAGAATAAAGTTAAAAATACATATAGACTCATACTTATTAATTAAAAAGTTTATTTTTTATAACTTTTTGACCACTAAGTTTGATATAATATAAGGCACATTATGAAAACAAAGTTATTCAAAACGAAAATATTCGCATTTATTGTAGTCTTTATAGAGATGGCAGGTATTGCCTTTTTAGGCATCTCTTATGGACTTAATTTCTTCAATTTTAAAGAGATATTTTCTTCCGAAATAATATTTTCAATATTAGGTGCCGTTGTTATCTTTGATATTGTCTTCTGTTGGGCTCTTATTTTCAGATTCTCAAAGATTAGACAACAAAGTGACTTAAGGGCTGCAGATTTAATCGGAAGCGACATTCAAGAAGCATACAACTTTGGTATGATTGGTCTTGCGGTTGTAAATGAAACTAACACTGTTATTTGGGTTAACGATTTGTTTAATGAAAGAAAAATCGAAATTTTAGACGAAAATATTTTAGAGTGGCAACCATCTTTACAAGAACTTATTGATGGTGGCATTAACACTTTAGTGAAACTTAATATTAACTCCCGTAACTACGAAGTTAAATTACTTAAAGATGCTGGCTTATACATCTTTAGAGATGTAACAGACTACGAAACAGTTTCAGCATTCTCAAAACGTCAAGCTACAGTTTGTGGGCAAATTATTATAGATAACTATGCGGATATTTCAGGATCTGCGGACGAAAACTCTGATATTGTCTCAAAAGTAAGAAACATCATTCTTGACTATGGAAGAGATAACCAAGTTCTTCTTAGAAGAGTTAGAAGTGATGCATACTTCTTACTTTGTAACCACGAATCTTTAGAGAAGATGATTGCTGATAAGTTTTCACTTCTTGATAAGATTCACACTATTTCAGAAAACGAAGAAATTCCACCAACCTTATCAATTGGTATTGCTTATGATTTCCCTGACGTAGTCAAACTTAATGATATGGCAAGTGCCGCTATCGAAATTGCTATGTCTCGTGGTGGTGACCAAGTTGTTGTTTCTCAATACGGACAAGACTTAGTCTTCTTTGGCGGTAAATCAGAAGCTCAAGAAAACCGTAACAAAGTTAAAGTTCGTGTTATGGCTGACTCAGTCCTATCACTTATTCGTAATTCATCGAACATTATCATTATGGGTCACGCAATGACCGATATGGACTCGTTAGGCGCATGTTTGGGTGTTAAAGCAATGTGTGACTATTGTCACAAACCAGCACAAGTTATTTATGAACCAAAGAGCACCGAAAGAAAAACTAAAGGTGCAATTATTTCAAGCTTCTCTAAAGAAGAGATGGAAAAGATTTTTGTTACTCAAGCTCAAGCTTTAGATAAACTAAAAACCAACACCTTAGTTGTTGTTTGTGACGTTCATAAAGCAAATATGACAGTTGCACCAAAGGTAATTGAAAAAGCTAATAAGATTATGATTATCGATCACCATAGACGTGGTGAAGACTTTATTGAAACCCCGGTCTTCTCTCATATTGACTCATCCGCTTCTTCTGCATCTGAAATGGTTGCAGAACTTGTTAGCTATTCATCTGCAAACCCAAGAATTATGATTCCATCAGAATATGCAACAATTATGCTTTCTGGTATCTTTATGGACTCCAACTTCTATAAGGCAACTACAGTTGGTACTCGTACATTTGAAGCATCAATGGCTCTTAAAGAATATGGTGCTGATAACGCAAAAGCTGATGATTTCTTAAAAGATGAATTCGAAGAATTCGCTCTTATCACAAGAATTATTTCAACCACACGAACTCCACACTATGGTGTTGTTTATTGTATGGCTGATGAAGATGACATTATTGAACAAGCTACGCTTGCTAAGGTTGCGAACCAATGTATGCAAATGAAAGGCGTTAATGCTTGTTTCGTTATTGGTAGAACTGGTGTTGATGAAACACGTATTTCTTGCCGTAGTGATGGAACAATCAATGTTCAATTACTTGCAGAAAAGCTCAATGGTGGTGGTCACTTCACTCAAGCAGCTTGTACATTCAAGAAGATGACACTTGTGCAAGTTGAAACTAGACTTCTCAATGTCTTAACCGACTACCTCAATGATGCCAGAATTATTTAGGAGGAAAAGCCATGAAAGTTATTATGCTTAAAGATGTAAAAGGCGTTGGCAAAAAGTCAGAAATTGTTAACGTAAAAGATGGTTACGCATCCAACTATTTAATTCCTCACGGACTTGCGATTATGCAATCCGATAAGGCTCTAGAAATTCTTGGTGAACAAAAGAAAGCTGAAGCCGAAAATATTGAGAAAATGAAGCAAAATGCCCGTGAAATCGCGGCTAAATTAGAAAAAATCACTGTCGAATTTGAAGCTAAAGGAAGCGGTGATGGAAGAATGTTTGGAACCATCTCAACCAAACAAATTGAAGAAGAACTCAAAGCCAAACACGGCATTGAAATTGATAAAAGGAAATTCGTTGAAAAAATGGCTGTTGATCATTTCGGTTACAGCAAATTAAAAATTGAATTATACAAGGGAATTATCGGAACTGTTACAGTTCATGTTAACGAGAAAAAATAGGAGGAGAGAAGATGGCAAAAGAAAAACAATTACCACATAACACTGAAGCTGAAAAAGCTGTTTTAGGTGCAATGATTCGCTCCTCAAGCAAAGTTTCAGAAGCTGTTGCTAAACTTGATGAAGATGATTTCTTTGAAGAGAATGCAGATCACCGTGCAATTTTCGGTGCAATTTATCGTTTATATAATCGTGGTGATGTTATTGATCCACAAACAATTACAAATGAACTAATCAATTCAAAAGAGTTGGAAATTTCTGGTGCTCCAGAATACTTAATGGAACTTGCAGATGCAATTGTTACATTTGAAAACTTTGATAGCTATGTCAAAATTGTTCAAGACCAAGCCATCTTAAGAAGATTCCTTCTTACACTTGACGATATTTCAAAAGCATACTATACCAAAGAGATTGGTGAAATTAGCGACTTCTTAGCACAAAGTGAAAAGAAGATTACTGAAGTAACTGAAAAACGCAGAATTGGTGATTTCCAAAGAGCAGATATGGTCGCTGGTAAACTTTCTGAAGAATTAGCAAACCTTAAAACTGCAACTACAGATGACACAGTCACTGGTACTCCAACTGGATTTACAAAACTAAATGTTTTGACACATGGTTTCCAACCAGGTGAATTAATCATTCTTGCAGCTCGTCCAGGCGTTGGCAAAACCGCACTTTCATTAAATCTTGCAATGAACGCAGCTAATAGAGATGTTCCAGTAGCATATTTCTCACTCGAAATGCCTGCCACAATGCTTTTCAAACGTTTAGTATCAAACGATGCAAACGTAAAGTTTGATAGCCTTATTACAGGTTATGGATTAAATGGAAATGCCAGACTTAACATTTCACAATCATGTGCTAGACTTGCACAACGTAAAATTTATATTGATGATACCTCTGGTATTAAGCTTCTTGATTTAGTGGCAAAATGTCGTAAATTAAAAGCTCAAGAACCAGATTTAGGACTCATTGTTGTTGACTACATTGGTCTTGTTACCACAAGTTCAAAAACAAAATCTGAATCAAGACAACTTGAAGTTCAAATGATTTCTCAAACACTTAAGAAACTTGCATTGGACCTTAAGGTTCCAGTACTTGGTGTTGCTCAATTAAACCGTAACGTTGAACAAAGAATTGGTGGTGAACCACAACTTTCTGACCTTCGTGAATCTGGTTCTATTGAACAAGACGCTGATATTGTCTTAATGCTTCACGAAACAAAAGTTGAAGAAGAACCAAAAAACGGCAAGAAGGAGAATGTGTTTGAAAAACAAGATAGAAAAGTTGCAGAAGTACAAAATAAAATTGCTAATGCAAATGGAGATGACAAAAAACTTGTTACTATCTTAGTTAGAAAGAATCGTTCTGGTAGACAAGGTAGAGTTCCTCTACTCTTCAGAAAAGATTATTGCAGATTCGATTCACTTTCTACTGAGGCTAACAGCGAAATTGAGGCAATTGAACAAGAACGTATCAATTACCTTAGACCATCAGAAGATTAATGAAAATATTAGTGGTTCGTTCAGGATCAAAAGGAAATGCGACTCTTATTTCTGATGTGGGTCGCCTTCTTTTAATTGATATGGGAATTTGCCAAAGAGACTTAAAAGAAGCTTGCAAGTCTCTTAATAAAAACTTAATTGACATTGAAGCAATGTTGCTTACTCATGAACATAGTGATCACACTGCAGGAATTAGATATTTAGATCCACTTCCAATCTATTGCACAAAAGAAACATATAATGCTCCAAATGTCGTGGAAATTTTGCCATACGAAAAGTTCAAAATTGGGCATTTAGAAATAACTCCTGTGTCAACTTCTCATGACGTTAAAAACCCACTTGGATTTGTGATTAAGAACAAATTAGAGAAGCTCGTTTATCTCACAGATTCCGGCAAAATCCCTGCAAAAACCCTAGCTAAATTGAAAAATGCTGACTATTACGTGTTTGAGTCAAATCATGATGAAGAGATGCTTTGGAATACCAATAGACCATACCTACTTAAAAGAAGAATTTTGTCAGATAAAGGTCACATGTCAAACACACAATCTGCAACTTACTTAACTAAGCTTGTTGGACCTAAAACAAAAGAAATAATTTTGGCTCACTTATCTGAGGAAGCAAACTCACCAGAAGTATGTCTTAAAACGCACAAGAAAATATTTAAAGATGCAAAAGTATCTCTAAAGAATATAAAATTAGTATGTGCGAACCAACATTACATGGTTGTTGGAGGCAAATGATGAATTACGAAGAATTTAAAAACTATAAAGAAGTAACAGATAATAAATTTGTTAAGAAATTTAGAAGCTTAGAAGGGCATGAGTTTTACATAGAACCAGCCTTCTATACTCAACTTCAAGGATTAAATGAACGTTATCCTGAAAACTATAATAAAGTAGTGGATGAGATCCATAAACAAGTAAAAGCCAACAAACTTATCGCGTTTGTCTATGACTTTGAAAATCCATTCCTTGATTATGGCGATGCAATTCTAAGAGAGTTTACAGATGTAACTGATGCAGTAAAAGTCTTCTATGAAGACAAATCGCGTGGATCAGATTATGGGGACTAAAAAAGCTGACCGTTGAGTCAGCTTTTGTTTTAGTTGCTTTCAGCGTATCCGCTTCCGTCTGGTCTAAGTGATTTCATTGATAACCACATTACACGGATACCAATTAACATTGGGAAGAGAATATTTGCAAATCTTGGGATTAAGAATCCAAATGCAAGAGAGAGAATTGATGGAGTAATTGCAGCCCACCAAGCCATCTTTTGAGTATCCCAGAGATTGAATAATCTGTATGGGTTGTTTTTGCCTCTTGTAAGAATCCAAATCATGAAGCCCATGAATGCAGTAATACCTAAGTTAATACCACCCATGATTAAGCATGTTTGCCAAAGAGCAGTAAGTCTTGTGTAATTGTATGAGTCTCTTATAAAGAGTTTCCAATTTGCAAAGGTTTCATTAACTCTTGCTGTTGGATCAGCTAATGCTGATAACATTTCGTTAATGCTTCTACCTTCATTTAAATATTTAGGAGCGTTTTGACAAACGATGTTTTTAATTGCGGCTTTTGTATCAAAATTAACTAAGTGAACAATAATTTCGTTTTGTGTGAAGAACATGAAACTTGTTTCTTGTTTTTCGCCAACTAAGATTTGAAGTTCTGCATCTGAAGGAATGGTTGTTCTATAAAAGAACAAGAAATCAGGAACTTGAGTACCGTCAACAGCAGGAACGGTGTGAGCATAGTTAACATCAACAACAGCACCGTCTTTTTCAGCAACAATCATTTTGCTTTCTGAACCCTCAGCTTTTTTAACATACATCTTAATGCCGTTATTGTTGAGATCTTCAGTAAATCTAAGTGTTGCTACGTCAGCACCATAGGTGTAAGTTGCAAACGCATCATCGCCATTTGTGTTAATTGTTTGAACAAACAATGGCAAAATTGCAAATATCATTGATAAAAAGAGCATGATAACAGCAAAGTACCAAGGTTTTTTACGACCGCCCTCGATGCATGCGTTATTGCTGATTAAACTTCTAAGAATTAATTTAAATGTTTTCATAAGCGAGGTATATAATAACAAACTTTCTTTGCAATTAAAATCATAAATTTCTTAAAGAATATTTATAGTGTGAATTCCTAAAGTAAATTCCGTTTTTAGCGAATTTCCGGATTTTAGTCTAAGAATTATATAATAAATACTCCTGTTGGCTAGAAAAGGAGGAATTTTTTATGTCACATTTGACAGAAGAAAACAGGAAAACAATAGCAAGCGGAATTGCTCATAATATGACACTTAGAGAACTTGCAAATGAAATAGGGTGCGATCCAACGACCATTTCAAAAGAAGTTAAAAAGAATCGAATCATTTCTAGAGAAGCTAAAGGAACAGGCAAAAAATTTCTTTGCAAAAAGTTAGAAAAATGGCCTTTTGTTTGTGTTGATTGTCCTCACAAATACAGAGATTGTGTTCTCACTCAACTCAAATATGTTGCTCAAATTGCACAAAAGAAATACATTTATCGACTTCATGAAACCCGCAAGGGATTGAACCTCACAAAAGAGGAACACGAACTAATAAATGTTTCGCTCAAAGCTGGCAAAGAAGAAAAGAAATCGATTTATAACATCGTTCATGAAGCAAAACTTCCGGTATCTGTTTCAACAATCTATCGCTACATTGAAGAAAAGAAAGTTGATTTCACAAAAATGGATTTACCATACGCTGTAACTTACAAGAAAAGAAAGTCACAAAACAAAAAGTACGAATACCCTAACAACAAAATTGATAGAAGTAATCGTACCTACATCGACTATCTTTCTTATAAGAAACATCGAATCAATGAATTCACCGTCCAAATGGATTTCCTTGGTTCGATTAAGACTGATAGTAAATCTATTTTAACTCTAATTATCCCTGAATTGCATTTTGTTTTTCTTTTCATAATTGAAAATAAGAACGCAAGGAAGGTGGTTGATACATTCAATTTCATACAAAATTTAATTGGAATTGAGAGCTTTAAAGAAGTTTTTCCATCAATATTGACCGACAGAGATCCTTCATTTTCAGATATTGAAGGTATTGAGTTTGACCCTAATACTGGTGAATTAAGAACAAAACTATTTTTCTGCGATGCATTCAGAAGTAATCAAAAAGCTTCAGTAGAAAACATGAACAAACAAATAAGAAAGTTCTTTCCTAAAGGAAAAAGCGTTGATAACTTTACTCAAGGGCAAATTAATTTAATCGCAAAAACAATAAATGAAACACCACTCCACTCGTTAGATGGAGCTACTCCAAGAGAAGCTTTTTCGCTAATTTTTGGAGAAGAAACATATATCAAAATTTTCGGTGAATAATTAATCTAAAAGCCAACAGGAAAACCGGAATTTAGTTTAAGAAACGGAATTTAGTCCGTGTTTTTGTGGTGATTTTATTTTCACAATTTTAAGTAATTACTAGGTAACTAAAATCCGCTTTATGAATCGAAAGCGGAAATTAGTTTGATAAATTCAATATTTTAAATTTTTGCGGAATTTACTTTAGGAATTCGCGAAAGAATATTTATAGTGGTAATTATTTTTAGTTATTAAGTAACGTATCGGTTGAGATCTTGAGTGCTTTTGCAAGACTTATTGCATTTTGGAATGCGACTTTTCTAATGTCTGTTTTTCTGTTTCTTAAGAAATTAATCGAAGATGTTGATAAATTTGTTTGTTCAGATAAAACTTTATTTGTAAGTTTTAAAGCTTTCATTCTCTTAGAGATGATAGAGACTTGTTTTAGTTCATTAAAATACGTTAAACATTTGTTAATGTCCATTTCGTGATAAACCGGGAACATTTCATAAACTTTTTGAATTGGAAGATAGATTAAAATTGTTTCAAAATTATAGTTGGTTTTATCTAAAAGATAAGCATAGACCATACTAGCCCATTCAATCTCATTATATGTAACAAAGTTTATTTTTTCTTCAGGAATGTCGAAGTATATTTCTTTTACAACATCGATGTCAGATTTATATAAGTCTGATGTTTTTTCATCATTTAAAATTTTATTAAAATAGTTAGATTCGATGATTCTCTTTTCAATTGCTTTAGTTGAAAAATTAAAATGATATCCTGTTGATAAAACAAAGGATAATACATCAACAAATTTTGAATATTCAAAGTAATTATTTGTCATCATTTTTCATTAAGTCCATTATAAAGGTTTCGTTATCGTTAATAGGTTCGTTTAAAATCTCATTGAATTGTCTTGTTGCGTCTGTGACGATGTCTTTGTATTTTCCAACAAACGATTCATCACATTCTTTTGCATCTAAAAATTTAAGTCCACTTATGGCTTTTTTGGACATTATTGCATATTGAATACCGAGATTTCCTAATTTATAAACCTTGCATAGCTTTTCATAAGAAAGAGTTCCGTTAATAAAGCAGAGAGGAAATTTAAAATATGAATCATCTGCTCTAAAACCTTTTATTACATCATAATCAGTAACCTCGATGTAGTATTTTTCTAGCCACTTTATTCTATTTTCATAAAGTTTTTTAAATCTTTCATCAAGTTTTCTAAAGTGCATTAATATTGCTAACCAAGTTAGTACTGAGAATTTATCTTTGTTTGTTAAATCTAACATCGTTAGGTCATTAAAAAGATCATTTCTTATGAAATATTTGTTCACATATCCAACTTGCTCGTTTTTACACGCCCAAATCTTTCCACTGAAATTGTTTACAGTTACATAAAAACTTGGTCCATAGTCATTATCTTTAGATGAACCATATTGAACTGGAGTTTCTATAATTGCATTACTGCCATGGAAAAGTATCATGCTTAAATTATATAAGATTTACAACAAAATTCAATATTTTTGATAACACATTATCATTTTTTGGCGATTTTGTTGTAAAATTGTCAGAAAACGATTTCAA
>JAGHUR010000016.1 GCA_018064745.1 Candidatus Fiminaster equi | reverse complement strand
ACTTATTACTTAGTAATATTTTACCATAATTATTATGTTTACTCAAGTATTAAGAATTATTTAAGAATATCAATAATTTTCGAATTTCCAGCTACATTTTGAACTAATGTTTTGTTGCTAATTTTAAGCATTGATGGATAACCTAAAATTGCAATGTCTTTTACCTCTGTTGCTCCTATGGTGTTTGACACATCTGTTTTGATAACGTCTTTATTGCTTCCTTTTACAAAGAAAATGTCGTCTCGTTTGAGTGCTTCATCAATAATGTAATTTTTAAGTTCCTGGCAATGTGTACAGGTCAATGAATATATGTAAACATAATAGGTATCTTTATTTTGTAACAAAATATCTGACCAATTAATAGATATATAGTCAACCTCAAAATACTCATGATCTGTATTGGGAATGACAATGTCTGAAACATCAATTTTTTCATCTGTTTTGGTAAGGGAACAACTAGAAAGACAAACGGCCATAAAAACAAAAAAATATTTGTTTCTCATACTAAACCCTCTTCTATTTGAACTATTGCATTTTTTGCAACAGTTGCTATTTCAACTAATTCTTTTTGCTCATAAATATTTTTAATATGCCTTGATATTGTTGACTTATCTTTATCAAAGAGAATCGCAATTTTACTTAGTGAAAGCCACACAGTATCTTCATCTGGCGATACATTTACATCTAATTCAAATTCACCATCTTTAAATTTGAGTATTTCGTATTTGTTCATAAAACACCTCCCACAAGATATAACAGGGGAATTTGCCAAAATCGCTGAAAATATTTTCAATAATATATCTTTTTACTATGTAAAATTGGGCATTATAAATTTTTCATGTTTTAAAAAGGCAAAAACAAAACGTTCAAAAATTGTCTTTTTATTCAAAATTATTTAAAATTAAATTATTCATGACACTTTTTTCAAAAAAAGAAACGTTAATAAGATCTATGCCGTTGATGGCTATGATGGCAGCTATCAATGTTATATTTTCGCTGTTCACCGCTTTCGTTCCTTTGCTTTCAGTTGCATTAATTATTTTTATTCCATTAACAAGTACACTTGTTGAAATATATTGCAAGGATAGATATTTCCCAATTTATGCATTAGCGACTTTAGGTTTATCTATCTGTGTTTCTTTAAGTGCAATTGACTTCACATTGTTTTATTTAATACCATCAATTATTACTGGTTATGTTTTTGGATTTATGGCTAAGAAGAATTTCCCAAGCCTTTGGGGAATCTTTATTGCAGCAGTTCTTCAAACAGGAATCTCGTTTGCCTTCATTCCTTTAATTAAAGTCATAACTGAACGCAACTTGATTGATGATCTTAAAA
This sequence comes from Candidatus Fiminaster equi, assembly GCA_018064745.1. Taxonomy (GTDB): domain Bacteria; phylum Bacillota_I; class Bacilli_A; order RFN20; family CAG-826; genus Fiminaster; species Fiminaster equi. The sequence goes on along the minus strand of JAGHUR010000016.1, from coordinate 3,363 downwards.
TAATCTTACAAGTTAATGATTCTGTTTATTTTACTAACCTACTAATTTTGATGTTCTTTGTTGTTGGATTAATTCAAACAGTTTTGTCATTTATTGTGGTTAACAACGAACTGAAGAAATTTGGCATTAAAAATGATGAAGAAAAAGACTGGAGATTACCTGTCGCATTAGGCACAATTTTGAGCTCTGGATTAGCTGTTGGATTGTTCTTTGTTTATGTCCCAATTTCCCTATTATGTGTGGGATTTGCATGGTATTTTGCGGTTTTTTCGCTAGTTTTTGAAATTAAGAACAGCAACAAAATTGCAGTCATAATCATGGCTTCAATGTTGCTTGTAAATTTGTTTGTGTTTGCTGGACTAAATCAATTTATCGAAAAAGGAAGCGAATTTATCTTACTTGGAATTGCTCCTTTATGTATTTCTTTAATATCTCTCGGATTTTACTTCTTGAAGAAGCAAAAATAAAAGATAGAATATAAATATGCTTGGATTTTTAAAAGTATTCGCTAGAGGAATTATTTGTACTGTTTTATTACCAGTAATTTTACTCGTCTGGGTTCTTTATGGCGTCTATTGTTTAATTACATTCCTTGTCATGTTTGTTAAGAGTGTAATTCTTTTCTTCGCAGGCGATAGTGCCTCAGGAGAAATGAAAGAAGATATCGAGGCAAAGAAAATACTTCTTGAGAAAGAACAAGCTCAAATTGAGCAGGCTCAAGTAGTTAACATGATGTATCAAACATTATCTGCTCAACAACAAATGTTAGGTCAACAAATGGCTAACCAACAACCACAAAGCAATGCTCCACAACAAGCTGCTCCACAAGAAGGTTTTGACCCATTTACACCTGACCCAGTTCCAGAAGAACCTCTTCCAGAATCTTCTAATGAGGAACAACCGGAAAATATAGGAGGAGAAAGTAATGATCAGTCTTATTAAGTTAACTGAAAACGACAAAAGACTAATCATTGCATTGCTCTTAGTCTTTATCCTCCTTTTTGTCATCGTTGGATATGTTTCTTTACTTGTAAAGAAGATTATGAATAGACAAGCTTCTAAGGCAGACGCAATGCTTAAAGATGTTGTTGAAGCTAAACTATTTGATAAAGAAAAGCCATTTGTCAAATTTGGTATCAGAAAGAATATTAGAGTTTTCTATAGAGAAGCTCGTATTCCTTTCTGCATTATTGCAGGTGGTTGCTTATTCCTTTTACTTTATTGTTTGTTCTCTGGAAATTGGAAACCAGGAGTATTTTCAAGTGAAACAGGCTTTGGAAGCTTGTTCCCTGAACTTAAATGGCCAACAACATCATTCTTTGGAATGACAATTGTAAATGGCTGGCCTGATATTGTACGACACGCTGCATTTAAAGGTGCTGCCTGGTATTCATATATCTTTGTGCCTGTAGAGGCTGTAGGAATTGTTTGGTTCTTAATATGCACACAAGCATACATTGCGCGCTCACTACGTATTTATAAGATTGCTAGGGGCATTTATAGAAAAAAGTTGGATGAGGAACAACCTGCAAATCCAACTCCTTCTAATCCTATTAAATAAGATTTATCTTATACCTAGTAAAACTAGTTCATAAATTAACATAGCTACAAGAAGCACACAAACAACGACGAGCAAACCGAAAATACGGTTAAGCGAGCGTTGTTTTTTTAATGCTGCTTGAGCCTCTGGTGATAATTCTTCTAGTTCTTTTTTTCTATCCTTAAACATAATTAATATTTGATTGGATCACTTGTTCTTGGGAATGGTTGAACATCTCTAATGTTAGACATTCCTGTAACGTACATAAGCAAACGGTCAAAACCAATACCAAATCCTGAGTGTGGACATCCACCGTATTTACGGGTATCGAGATACCATTCAAGGCCTTTGGTAATTCCAAGTTCATCCATACGTTTCTTAAGTAAGTCGTAACGTTCTTCTCTTTGGGAACCACCAACAAGTTCTCCAACATATGGAACTAAAAGGTCACATGCTGCAACTGTTTTTCCATCATCATTTTGTCTCATATAGAAGGCTTTCATTTCTTTTGGATAATCAGTTACAAAGACTGGTCCTTTGATAACTTGTTCGGTGATATAACGTTCATGTTCTGATTGCATATCCATACCCCAGAAAATATCGTTATTCTCAAATTTGTGGCCGTTTTCCTGGGCTTTTTTGAGTTCTTCGATGGCTTCAGTGTATGTCATTCTCTTAAATTCAGAATGCAAAACATGATGTAATCTATCCTTCAAAGTTTTATCGATAAAGTTGTTGAAGAAGTCCATTTCATCTGGGCATCCATGAAGTGCTTTATCAATACAATATTTAATACATGCTTCAATACAATCCATGTCATCTGATAAATCACAGAATGCCATTTCTGGTTCAATCATCCAGAATTCTGAAGCATGACGAGTTGTGTTTGAATGTTCTGCTCTAAATGTTGGGCCAAATGTGTAAACATCACGGAAAGCCATTGCAAATGGTTCAACGTGTAATTGACCTGAAACTGTTAAAGCAACTTCTTTACCGAAGAATTCATCTCTTGAGTTCTTCTTTCCTGTAACAATACCAAAGGTATTTCCTGCGCCTTCACAGTCGTTTGCTGTAAAGATTGGTGTGTGGACATACATAAATCCTTCATTTTGGAAGAATTCATGAATTGCCATAGCCATGGCATTTCTCATGCGGAAAACAGCGTTAAAAGTATTTGCTCTTGGTCTTAAGTGAGCAATTTCTCTTAAGAATTCCATTGAGTGAGCTTTCTTTTGAAGTGGGTAATCTGGATCAACTGCACCAGTAAGTTCAAATTCTTTAACTTGAATTTCAAATGGCTGTTTTGCATCTGGAGTTAAAACTAAATCTCCAATTACAGTTAATGCAGCACCTGTATTAATGTGGCTTAAGGCATTGTAATCTTTAACAACCTTTGCATCATAAACTAATTGAACGTTTTTGAAGCAAGAACCATCATTTAAAGCAATGAATCCAACTGAACCGTTGTCACGGTTAGTTCTGACCCATCCTTGAACATAGACAGATTTTAATCCGTCTAAGATTTCCTTCATTTCCTTGTCGTCTTGTCCGTTAACAAGAGTATATAGGTCTGCTACTAATACGCTTTTTGTTTCCATATCTATAACCTCCGATATTGCTATACATTATATCAAACAGTTAACTGTTGACTAGAATGTTTTATATTTATCAATGCGCCAGTTAGGGTCGCATGATACTGTGTTCGGGCATGTAATACCCATTTTCCATAAGTGTTCTGCTAAACGAACAATCATGGCAGCATTGTCTGTTGTACACCAGATTGGTGGAACAATTAAATCTACTTTAGTGCCATCAAGTCTTTG
>JAGHUR010000006.1 GCA_018064745.1 Candidatus Fiminaster equi | reverse complement strand
AGTTTTCCTTCATATGTAATAACGCCATTACGAAGTACACGAACAAGTGCACCTGCTTTAATAACGCCTGAAGTTACATATGAACCTGCAACTGTACCAACTTTAGAGATCTTAATAAGAGTTCTAACTTCAGCTTGTCCAAGAATGGATTCAACCTTTTCTTTCTTATATAGACCTTTCATAGCTGCTTCCATTTCTTCAATTAAAGCATAGATAATACGGTGTAATCTAATTTCAACTCCTGCTTCTTCAGCTTTAGCTGAAACCATAGCGGTAGGTCTAACGTTAAAGCCATAAATGATAGCGCCTGATGCACTTGCAAGCATAACGTCGTTATTTGTAATTGCACCTGCACTTGAGTGGATAACGTTAATATGAACTTGATCATTGCTTAACTTGTCTAATGAAGCTTTAACTGCTTCAGCAGAACCTGTGGTATCTGCTTTTAAGACAATGTTAATATCTTGTACTTCACCATTACTTTCAGTAATCTTGGAGTAAATCTTCTCTAAGGATGCTGCTGCTTGTGCACTTTGATCTTCAGCTTTCTTAGCCATAGCACGTTTTTCTGCAATATCTTTAGCTTGTTTTTCGGTTGGGAATGCCATGAACTTATCACCAGCATTTGGAACTTCACTTAAGCCAATAACCACAACTGGAGTTGATGGTTTTGCTTCTTTAACAATCTTCTTATATTCATTTGTCATTCTACGGATCTTGCCATAGGCAGTTCCGACAACAACATAGTCTTGGAATGTAAGAGTTCCGTTTTGGACTAAAAGGGTTGCTTTTGGTCCTTCACCCTTATCGAGATTTGCTTCGATAACAGTACCAATAGCATATCTATTTGGGTTAGCTTTAAGTTCGCCCATTTCTGCGACAAGAAGAACGTTTTCAAGGAGTTCCTTAATACCAATATTCTTCTTAGCAGAGATTTCACAAACAATGTTTGTTCCACCATATTCTTCAGCAATAATGTCATAAGACATTAATTCTGTCTTAATACGTTCAACATTGGCGCCTTCTTTATCAATTTTATTGATGGCAACAATGATTGGAACGTCAGCAGCTTTAGCGTGGTCAATAGCTTCAATTGTTTGAGGCATAACACCATCATCTGCTGCAACAACAAGAATAACAATATCTGTAACAGCGGCACCTCTTTGTCTCATAGCAGTAAATGCTTCGTGACCTGGAGTGTCTAAGAATGTTATCTTTTGTCCATTGATTTCCTTTTGGTAAGCACCAATAGCTTGAGAAATACCACCGACTTCACCATCAACTAAGTGAGATGAACGGATAGCATCAATAAGAGTTGTTTTACCATGGTCAACGTGGCCCATGATTGTAACAACTGGTGCTCTTGGTTTTAAATCTTCTGGTTTATCAACGATTTCAACTTCTTCGAAGTTTTCTTCGCTTACGATCTTTTCTTTCTTAAAGTCGTAACCAAATTGAAGACAAATTAAACCAATGGTTTCATCATCTAATGTTTGGTTAATGGTAACCATCATTTTCTTTTCTAAGAAAAGGAATTTAATGATTTCATTAACGTTAACATTAAGTTCTTTTGCAAGTTCACCAACAGCCATGTTACGGGTATAGACGAAAACACCATTATTTACTTTGGAGCCTTGGTCTTTATTTTTCTGCCCATTAACTGGAATGTTAGCTCTTCTTGAATCTTGAAATTTTGACATAGCTTTTACCTCACTTTCTTTAATTAGTTGGATTAGAGAAAATAACTAAAAGTTATTTGTCATCGTCATCGTAGTATTCATCGAATTCATCGTAATCGATGTCTTCATCTGAATCTTCGTAATCATCCTCGTAGAATTCTTCTTCTTTTTCAAGTTCTGCAAGTTCTTCATCAGTGTAAATTGCCATTTGTGGTTTAGTTTCTTCAACTTTAACTTCTTCATGGGCAACTTCATTTTCTTCGATCTTGCGTGGACGTTTTGAAGTCTTTTGAGTTGCTTTGAAGCTTTCTTTTTTCTTATCAGATTCAAGTGCTGCTTCTAGAGCATCAATTGAGGTTGTTGTACGAACAACAGTTGGTTTTGCAACTGGTTTTTCTTCTTCCATAACTGGAGCTTCAACAGGTGCTTCAACCTTTGGTTGTTCGACTGGTTTTGTTTCAACAACTGGTTCAACTTCATCAACGATTTTTTGTGGTTTTGCTTTTTCAAGACCAGCTTCGGTTTTGATAGCTTCTGCACGTTGTGATTTGACTTGAGAAAGGTACTTCTCGTATTTTTCTTTTTGAATACGAATCTTTTCTTCTTCTTGAATAGTTTCAACTGATTTGAGTTCCATTTCGACTTCATCAGCCATACTTTCTTCTTTAATATCAATGTGTGTGTCTGTTAACTTAGATGCGACACGAACGTTTGCGCCTTTACGACCAATTGCAAGGGAAAGTTGTCCATCTGGTACAACTGCAACTGCGTTTTTCTTACCGTTTTCATCAACTTCAACACCAATTTTGATAACTGTTGCTGGACGTAATGCATCGATGATGAAAAGAGCATCATTTGGAGAATATTGAATGATATCAATCTTTTCTTTATCTTTGCTATTACCGAGTTGTGCAACGATCTTTTGGATAGCAGATCCATTCATGCCAATACAGCATCCAACTGAGTCAACATTTGGGTCATTGCTGTAAACAGCAAGTTTTGAACGAACGCCTGCTTCACGAGCGATGGATTTGATGATGACTGTGCCATCATAGATTTCTCTAACTTCTTCTTCAAAAAGGCGTTTTAAGAAACCAGCATCTGCACGGGAAACTCTAACCATTGGAGCTTTACCTGCTTCTGCGCCTGTAACATCGCTAACATATAATCTAACTGGAGCACCCATTTCGAGCATTTCATCACCAATTAAATCTCTACGTGTTAAATAAAGTGAAGAACGTCCAATATTGACGACTGCACCTCTATCATCACATTTTTCAACAATACCAGTGATCATTTCACCAATCTTGTCTTTGTAGAGTTCATAAAGTGATTGTTTTTCTGCTTCTGCAAGTTTCTGTCTTAAGACAGATTTAACTGTTAAAGCAGTAAGTCTTAACATATCATCTGGTGAGGATTTGACAACAAATTCATCTCCGACAGCATATTTTGCTTTCTTAAGACCTTTGTTTGCTTCTTCAACTGAAATTTCAAGATAGTCATCTTCAACTTCTTCGACTACTTTTCTAACATAGCACATATCGATTTCGGCTGGATCTTCGGTAATTTTTACACGAATATCGCCATCGTTACGATAGCCATCTGAAATTTGTTTTTCTAATGCTTTGTGAAGAGCTTCTTCCAAAGCTGCAATGATTGACTCTTTGCTAATTCCCTTAGCAGCTTCGAGTTCATCTAATGCTTCAATAAACTTGGTTGCATCCATAATTTTTTAATTCTCCTTTTAAAATTTGATTGCAAGACGCGCCTTATCAATAAATTTTCTTTCAATTTCACATTTGATAGTGCGTGTTTTTTCTTTATATTCAATTACGACATTGTCGTAATTGACACTTGTTAAATCACCTTCAATAATATTCATTCCTTTGTATGGATTTGAAAGGTGAATGTTGACGTATTTTCCTACATACTTTTCGAGGTTAGAAACGTCGATCTTCTTTTCTGCTCCAAATGTTGTGACATCAAGAACATATTCATTAGCAATTAAGTCAGCTTCATCAAGTATTGGTGAGATAACATCGTTAACTTCTACAATATCATCAAGTGAGATTGCATCGTCTTTATCCACCATTACTCTTAGATAGTTAACTCCGCTTTCTCTAACGAACTTAACTTCAATTTCTTGATAGCCTAAAGCCTTAATAGGCTTTTCAATAAGATTTTTGACTGTGATTTCAAGTGACATAAAGTCTCCTTAATAAACTAAAGAGTGGCAACCTGCCACTCTTAGAAATAAGAGTTACTCACCGAAGTGAGCATGAATAATATACTTTAATTAATTTATAATTGCAATACTTTTATATATTGTAAATCACATACTAGTAAAATTGGTTTAGAATTTCGCTCAGAAATTTTTGAAAAATATTTGCATATATTTATATATTATAATATTTACTTTATAAACCTGGGTATTTATATATAAATATATGCAAGATATATCCCCCCTATTGCATTAATTTTTGAAGATGTTATCTTAATGTTCGGGCCGGTGAAAAATCCGATTTGTGAAAGGAGCTTCGGTATGTTCGAACGCACCGCGGAATTGTTCGGCGTTCGGGAAAGGAGGACTCTTCGATGGAGTTGGCTCTCATACTACTCCTGACTTTGCTTTTGTTAGAGGAAGTTAGACAGTAGTACCGTTATGCCGAAGATTCCAACCACAAAAAACGGATTGGCGCCAACCAATCCGTTTTCCGTTTCTTAAGTAGTACCTGTATGCCTAAGATTAATTACATTATAAATGTATTTTTGAATTTTACAAGAGGAAAACGTTTTATGCTTAACATGTGTGAATTCCTAAAGTAAATTCCGTTTTTAGTGAATTTCCGGATTTTAGTCTGAGAAATATATAATATAAATCTCCTGTTGGCTAAGAAAAGGAGGTATTT
>JAGHUR010000033.1 GCA_018064745.1 Candidatus Fiminaster equi | reverse complement strand
GTTATAATAAATGCGAATCGAGGTATTTGCTATGATTAAAGAACAAATCGATAAGGAAATTCTAGAGCTTGGAAAACAAGCAGAAAAAGATCTTGAAAAACAATTCAAAAAGGCTGATAAAATTGCATTTGAAAATTCAAATAGAATTTTATCTGCATTCATTGATAATAAAGTTTCATATACAGATTTTGCCGATATTAACGGCTATGGAAACTACGATACAGGAAGAGATAAATTAGAAGCAATTTTCGCAACTGTTTTAGGAACAGAAGACGCTCTTGTTAGACCACAAATTATGTCAGGAACAAATGCATTATTCCTTACCTTCTCTGCATTGCTAAAGTATGGAGATACAATGATTTCTCTAACCGGAAAGCCATATGATTCACTTCAAGAAATGATTGGACTAGTTGGAGATTCATCACAATCACTTAAAGCACATGGTGTTAAATATGAACAAATTGATCTACTTCCAAACGAATTTGATACTAATTCTATTATTAAAAGATTAAAGGATAATGACGTGCGCTTAGTTGAAATTCAACGTTCAAGAGGTTATTCAGATAGAGCATCACTTACAATTTCACAAATTGAAGTTCTCATCAAAGAAATCCGTAAAGTTAACACTAGTGTTATCATTATGGTTGATAACTGTTATGGAGAACTTGTTGAAACACGTGAACCAGGCCATGTTGGTGCAAATATTGTTGTAGGTTCCCTTATGAAAAATCTAGGAGGTGGGGTCGCTTCTACAGGTGGTTATGTGGCAGGAGATGCTAAATTAATCTACCAAGTTGCAGAACGTCTCACCGCTCCTGGTATTGCAAAAGATCAAGGGGCAAACTTCAATCAGAACAACAACTTCTTCAAAGGCATCTTTATGGCACCATCAGCAGTTAAGAATGCGGTTAAAACACAAATCTTTGCATCATACATGCTTGAAAAACTAGGATTTGATAAGGTTTCTCCAAAATGGAATGAACCAAGAACCGATATCATTCAAACTGTAGAACTTAAAACAAAAGAAAACCTTGTGAAATTTACACAAGGCATTCAAGAATCATCTCCAATTGATTCATATGTCCATGTTATGCCAGCACCAATGCCAGGCTATCCATTTGATGAAGTTATGGCTGCTGGAGCATTCACTCAAGGAAGCACGATTGAATTATCTGCTGATGCTCCAGTAATTGAGCCTTATACTTTGTATATGCAAGGCGGATTAACTTCAGAATATGGCGAACTAGGAGTTATGCTTGCACTAACCAAAATGAGAAAATAAACAAAATAAAAAATCTGCGATTCAAACCGCAGGCTTTTTTTGTTTGTTTTAATACTTATGCTCCGTATTGGCCACCATCAATTCTTAACACTGAATTATTAATGTAATTTGCCTCATCTGATACCAAAAATTTAACCAGATGTGCCACTTCTTCAGGTTTTCCATATCTTCCAACAAGGATCTTCTCTTGTTCGGATTTAAGGAATTCTTCATCATAACCTTCAAGTTCTGATTCGGTTCCAATAAAACCTGGAGCAATAGCATTTACGTTTGCATAAGGTGCAAATTCAATTGCTAAGTTATGAGTTAATGAGATAAGTGCTGCTTTAGATGCATCATATTCTAGGCATACTGGGTAGTAACTATTAATACCGTTAGTGGACGAAATATTAATAATGCGTCCCCACTTCTTATCCATCATGCCTTTTTTAACGCGACGAGCAACATTATAAGCTCCCACCACATTTACATCTAAAGTTTTTCTAAAACCATCACTAGTCTTTTCGTTCCAAAGCTTAGAAATGTCAACTGCGGCATTATTAATTAATATATCAACAGTGCCTAGTTTAGATTCAATGTAAGAAATCATCTTATCTACTTCTTCCTCTTTTGAAACGTCGCATTGGTATGAGAAAACATTAACACCTAAAGGTGATAATTCTTTCACTAATGCGTCAGCCTTTTCTTTTGATGTTAAATAATTAATTACAACATCGTAGCCAGTATTAGCAAGTTCTCTAACAATAGCAGCGCCAATTCCTTTAGCACCACCTGTGACTAATGCGATTTTTCTCATAGTAGAAAAAAGAGCTTAATTTAAGCTCTTGAAGAATATTTTCCGTCTGATGTTGAGACGATGATTTTTTCGCCTTCCTTAATAAACATTGGAACGCGAAGTCTTAAACCTGTATTTGTAACAGCATCTTTTGTTGCAGTTGCAGATGCATTTGATACTGCTGGAGCAGTTTCGGTAATTTCCATTTCAACTTTATCTGGAAGGTTAACATCAAGGATCTTGCCTTCAAAGAAAACAATGTTGACATCCATACCATCAATTAAGAAGTATTTGTTGTTTCCTAATTTTGCTGCATCGAGTTCAAATTGTTCGAATGATTCCATATCCATAAAGACATAAGTATCACCAGTGTTGTATGAATATTGAACTTGTTTTCTAATAATTTCTGCTGCATCGAATTTTGTTGATGCGTTGAAGTTTCTTTCTTGTGTTGAACCGGTTTTGAGGTTTTTCATCTTTGTTTTTAAGATAGCTGCACCTTTACCTGGTTTAACGTGCATAAAGTCTAAAACTACCCATGGATCACCATCAATGAGAAGTGTAAGACCTGTTCTAAAATCACCTGCTTCAATTGCCATAATAATATCTCCTAACTTTAATTTTTATGAATTAAATACCCATAGATTGTATTATTTTTCTAGGTATTAATCAACCTTTAATGACTTTTACACTACTGAGAGCACAATAATTCCACTAAGAATTATCGCTACAAACACGTATTGTATGATTGAAAGTTTTTCTTTCAAGAATATTCTGGAAAGTATCAAAGAAACTATAACTGTTCCTGATCCCATTATGACCGCAGCAACGCCTGTTCCTTCTGACAATGCGAATAAATAGGTAGCCTGTCCTACAGTTTCAAATAAAGCTGCAAGAGCCTTATAAATTTTGCTTTCTTTAGTTGTCTTTTCTTCATCTTTTTTAGGAACAAAAATGTTTTCGCCCTTTGCTTTTAAGAAAATTGCTATTCCCACCGCTACAAGGAAGAAAGTTAATTCATATGCACAGTTTGCAGTGTGCTCAATGTTTGCTTCAGTCACATTAACTAAGAAAGTATTTTCAACGCTTTCTGTGTAATAAATATCTAAGAATGTGCCAACAGCATCTAAAAGCATGTAACAGAATGGCATTGCAATAGCGATTATTGCTAATTTCTTGCCTAATTTTGCAGTTCTGTCATTCTTACCTTTTTTATCGAATATGCCCACACATATCAAGCCAATTGCAACTAAAAGGATACCAATGATGACTGGAAGCTTTAGTGTTTGTTTCAAAAATATAGCACACAAAATTGGCACAATAGCACACGATGTGTTCTCGATCGGGTCAGCAATAGACTCTTCAAGGAATCTAACGCCAAAGTAGGAAAGAATCATTGAAAGTATATAGCACGCTGCAACCGGCAAATAACGAACAAAATTAAGCGGAAAAGCCTTTAAATCAACACCTTGGGTGAAAAGTATGATGGTCGCATAAACGCCCATAAAAAGTCCAACATAAACTGTTGTCTTTAAATGGGAATACTTTTCATGAGCAAGATTTCCTTTTTTATAGAAAATCTCTGCTATACCCCAAGCTAGTGTAGATACAACTAGGAAAACCCACATATTGAGAAACATTATAGCACAATTTAAAAACCAGGTTAATCCTGGTTATTAGTTAGATCATTAAATAATATTGAATCACTTCTACTATCAATAATATCGTTAATGAAAACGGTACTATCAAATATCTCATAAATAATTACATATCTTCCATTTTTAGTAACCAACTTATGAACTTCTTTATCAAAAAGCATAATTCCCTTAAGCACAGGAAAACGTTTTGGAAAAAACTCTAAATTTGAAATAGTTTCCTTAATATGTAGAAATTCTTTTTTTGAAGCTTCGAGCGATACATTTGAAATGAAGCTGATAATGTTTTTAATTGATTCTAATGATGCTTTCGAGTAAATGATTTTATATTTTTTCATTATGAACCTAACATCTTGTTAAGTTCGTCCTCTACTTCTTCGATTGTATACGTTTTTTCGCCAGATAAACGTTTAATTTCATTGTTCAAAAGTCGTATTTGAAGTTTCATCATACGTTCTCTTTTTTCAAAGGCTTTGATTGACATTACAACAAGATCTCCTTCCCCATTTCTGGTTAAATAAATAGGCTCATCATGGGTTTTACAGTATTGTGAAATCTCATTGTATTGATTTCTTAAAGCTGTAGATGGTCTTATTTGCATATGTTCGTCCTTATATTGTTCACTCATTATTCTATCATTATTCTATCATTTTGCAAGATATTTATTTTAAAATAAAACCAGGACCGAAATCCTGGTTAATTGTTAAGCATTCTTTCTAGCTTTTTTGAGTTTCTTTCTTGAAACCTTCTTTGCTATGAAGTAAGCACCAAGGCCTAAGCCAATAGCAACTTCAAAGCATAAGAGTACTATCGCCCAAACAGGAAGTGAATTTGTACGGACAGATTCCCACATATCAAGGAGTTTACCTGTTGCTTCATTACCCATATCATTCATGATTGCGCATCTATCTAGAGTTTCTTCTAAAGGATATTGAGCGCTTAATTCTCTTCCAACATAATCTGGATCAGCATATAAAACTGCAGCGTCTATTTCAACGTATTCTTCACTAAGTGAACCGTTGTAGAAATAGCTAAGGTCATAAGCAATATAATCTTCCCCTTCTACTAGATCTTCAACAGGAATCGCTTCCCCTGTTTCTTCATCATAAATAAACTCTGCACCTACTTCACCACGAATGTCGTAGCAATAATACATGTAGTCAAGCATGGCATCGCCGCCTGTGGCTGGTGTATAACCAACATAATCACAGTTTTGCATTGCATTTTCTGGCATGCACATGAACTTAATGAATTCTTCTGCTAATTCGTACTGTGCTAGCTCTTTTTCAGTTGGATTCGCCTCATCTTTAGCGTTTTTAGGCATACAGAAGCAGTCAAACCATAAGTTAGAAGCACTCTTACCTTCCTCACCTTTAAAGGTGGTTGGAATTGTGTAAAATAGCTCTAAGTCATTGTCTCTAGCTTCAGTAATAGCCCAAGTAGCATCACCACTCCAGCACATATTAGCACCTATCTTTTGAGTAGTCATATCAGTTTTACCTGAATCTGTTTCAAAACCAAATGCATTAGCTTTTAGTTTATTCATGTCTACTTTAACTTCCTCAAAAGTTTTATCTTCATGACGATTGAAAATAGCTGTTAATTCATCATGGTCGGTAGTATTTGCAATTTCTTCAGCATATGTATGAATTAATGAAACTGCAAAAGTATCACGAACAGAATCCTTTATTGAGAATGAGCCTTGGAGCACTTCACCATAAAGTGAATCCCAGTCATTCATCAATTCATGAATTTGATCTTCAGTTACGCCTTTATTGTTTACATAGTAACTTGGGTTATACATAACACCCATTGTTCCCCACATGTATGGAACTGAGTAATCTTTCATTGAAGCTGTAACATTATCATTCATGTTGGTAGCTTCAATCTTCTTATAAGTTGATTCAATAAAAGGAGAAATGTTTTCCCATATTTCATCTCTTATTGTGAACTTATGAAGCATGTCATTAACGTATAACTTTTGAATCATATAATCGGAAGGAATACAAATATCGTATGTAGTCTTTCCGGTTTTAAGTTCATTGAACATTGTTTCATTTGTATCAAATGTATCATAGATAACTCGAATTTCTTCGCCATCATGAGTATCAGCCCAGTATTCAGCAAATTGATCAATCATATCCATATCCATAGAAACTTCGTGTTCTACTTCTGCATTGTGATAATTAAATGTTCCAGCCTCGTCTTGGCCTTCCTTAACGTCAGCCTCATCGACTTCGTCCTCGCATTCATCGCAATACCAAATAGATTCTTCTTCATCAAATTCAAGTTGATGAGTTTCATTTAATACGTGATAGTGAACTGTTTCACCATCTACTTCAGTTTCTTTCACCAATTCTCTTTTAATATAATCTTCACATTCATCGCACCAGTATTCGTTTTGTTCAGCTTCGTAGATGTAGTCTTCAGAGTTTAAAACTCTGAGAACTTTCTTATCACCTTTTGAATCATTTGAACATCCTGAAAGGGCAGCTATTGCAAATAAAGCAACTGGAAAGAATGGCATTAATTTTCTAATCTTAGACATTTGCTCTCCCCTTTCTAACTCTTACTGCACTTGCTTGTTTGTTCTTGTAAACTGTAACGCCAATAGCGACAGCAAGAACTGCAAGGAAGATAATAAGTGTTAATGGACGCATTTCTGGTGGAATAGGTCCTTTTTTAAGTTTTGATTGAATTAAAGTTGATAATGTTTCAATTGTCTTATCGCCACTTAGTAAACCTGCACCACGTGTAAAGGCGGTAACAATGAAGTCATCAAGTGACAAAGTGATTGAAAGTAAGAAACCCGATAAGATACCAGGCATAATTTCTGGAATAATAACTTTAAATAAGCCTTGTCTTGGAGTTGCGCCTAAATCTAGAGCAGCTTCGTAAAGGTGTGGATCCATTTGTTGTAATTTAGGTCTAACTGACAAATAGACAAACGGTAAACCAAGAATTACATGGCCAATAAGTAATGTCCAGAAGTTAAATTCAATACCAATTGCAACAAACATAACGACTAATGAAAGTGCAATAACAATTTCTGGATTTGAAACTGGAATTTGTGTTGTAACTTCAATAGCTTTTTGTGCTCTTTTCTTGGAATAGAAGGCACCAATTGCGCCTAAAGTACCTAAAATAGTAGCAACTACTCCAGAAACAACAGCGACAATTAAAGTATTACCAAGTGCTGTCCAAATTTCGCCAGCAATCTTTGTATTACTAAATAATCTAGTCCAGTAGATTGTTGAGAACCAGCTTTCTCCTTCTGCAACAGTATCTCCGATTGAGGTAACTCCTGAGAATGAGAATGCTATCAAAACTAAAATTGGAAGATACATCAAAAGTAAGATAAAGTAGATGTATGTTTTTGAGAGGATTTTCTTTACCATAAGCCACCCCTCACTTCCTCTGATTTACGACCATTGGTGCCCCACATGGTGAGTAAAACAAGAATTAATAGTAATAATGCTGTGAAGGAACCATTATTCCATTGTGAGTTAGCAAAACTCAAATAGATTGAGTTACCAATAAGTGTAATGTTTCCTTCTGATAAAGCATCAGATATGACGTATGATGACATAACAGGCATCAAAGTCATTGTGACAGCAGATATAATTCCTGGCATTGACTGAGGAATTGTATTCTTAAAGAATACTTGAATTGGAGATGCACCAAGGTCAGCAGCTGCTTCCATTTGGGATCTATCAAGTTTAAGCATTGTGGAATAAAGTGGAAGGATAACAAACGGTAAATAGTTATAAACCATACCAATTAAAGTTGCAACGTATGGGTGCTTTCCACCTGTAAGGCCAATCGCAAACAAGATATCACGTGTGGCTGCTGTTCTAAGAACAAAGTTAATCCACATAGGCATGATAAATAACATAATTAAGACAACATTGTGGTTATATTCCTTTTTAGCAAGAATATACGCGATTGGATAACCTATAATTAAACAGATTAATGTTGTCTGGATTGCTATGAAAAGCGATACCAGTATAACTTGGAATTTAGCAGGATCAGTGAAGAATTTCTTTGCTGCTTCAAATGAGAATGCCCCACTCGAATTAGAGAATGCATAATATGCAATGAAAAACATTGGCACAATGATAAAAAGCGCCAAGAATATGATATAAGGTATCGAGAAATATTTTCTTTGGAACCTAAATTTCATACTCGTCAATGTCTCCTTTTAATCTAATAGAAACATCTTCTTTTTTAATGAGCAACGAAACAATTTCACCACCATTAAATTCATAGTTAGTATCAATAATGAATTCTTCATCGTCTTCACTTCTAACAATAATTGCGTAGTGATCGCCTTTATAAATTGAGGAAACAACTGTTCCTTTAATTTGACCTTCTTCGTTATCATAGATATCGATTTTGGTCTTATCGATTTCAATTGTTAATTTAGCACCAGTAAGGTCATATTTTTTCTCACCTTTTACTAAATAACCATCGTCATCAATTTTTGAACCTGGAAGCAATTTGGTTAAATCAGTTTCAAGATAACCGCCTGCAAGTTCAACTGTATTGTCTTTTTGAACTTCACAGCCAGTGAAAATATTGTTCAAATCAGGTTTTTTCATGATATGAATACCGTCTGGAATTAAAGCAATAGCGAGTTCTTTGTCATCATAATTCTTTGTTGATTTTGCAAGGACTTCATTTTTACCAATTTGAATTAAATATTCATAGTGAACACCTTTGAAAACTTTTGAAGTAACTTGACCAAAAATCTTAGATTTTTCATTAACTTCTGAAAGAATAACGTCCTCTGGTCTTACAACAACATCAACACGTTCATCAAGTGGGAAATCATCTTCGCAAAGCCATTCTTGGCCAAGGAATTTAACTTTTTTGTCACCAACCATAATACCATTGAATAAGTTAGATTCTCCAATAAAGTCAGCAACGAAAGCATTTGTTGGTTCATTATAAATTTGTTCAGGAGTTCCAACTTGTTGCACAACGCCATGGTTCATAACAACAATTACATCAGACATCGTTAATGCTTCTTCTTGATCGTGAGTGACATAAATGAAGGTAATGCCAAGTTTCTTGTGCATTTCCTTTAATTCAATTTGCATGTCTTTTCTCATCTTTAAGTCAAGAGCACCCAATGGTTCATCAAGCAAAAGGATTTCTGGTTTATTAATAATACATCTTGCAATTGCAACTCTTTGTTGTTGTCCGCCTGAGAGCGTTGTAACATCTCTATCTTCAAGTTCGTCAAGATCAACAACTTGAAGTGCTTTAGTAACCATTTCATCAATTTGTGAAGCTTTAAAATGCTTCATTTTGATTACTTCTTCACCTTTTCTATTAGTGCATTTAACTGGTACCTTTTTAAATTTAAGGCCAAATGCGACGTTATCGTATACGTCTAAGTGTGGGAACAATGCGTATCTTTGGAATACTGTATTAATTGGTCTTTTGTAAGGTGGAAGTTTTGTAATATCCTTCCCATTCAAAAGAATTGTTCCGCCAGTTGGAAGTTCAAAACCTCCAATCATTCGTAAGGTTGTAGTTTTACCACAACCAGAAGGACCAAGAATTGTTACAAATTGGCCCTTTTTAATGTCGAGCGAAAAATTATCAACGGCATGAAAATCGCCGAATGATTTCACGACATTACTTAAGGAAATAATTACTTCTTCGGACGCCATATAGCTACCCTCCATAACCACCACGATAAATAACGGAATGACACTTAACCAAAAATTAAGTCGCAAAAATAATATAGAATGGTGAATATTTTTGCAATAAAATTTTATACTTTTTTTATACTCTAATATCTAGGGGGTAATACTTGTATTCCCCCCTCTATATTGTAAAATTTTCTTAGTTGAGAAAACTCAACAAAAAAAGTATAATATTTTGCGATGAAAAAACTTGTCAAAATTTTACTACCATTTCTATGCTTAAATGCAAGCTTACTTTCGGCATGCGGAAGTGATAATAGAGTTCAATTAAGTTTTGGAAATATTAACGCATCTGCAATTAATGAAAAAACTCCGAAATTTTCTTTTGCTGATTTAGATTCAAAAATTGAGAATAAAGAATCATTTTTAATGACGGTTGCTGACACTACATGCGCATGCTGGAGTGATTTCCGTCCTATTATTAATTCTTATTCAACTGAAAAACATGTTGATTGTCTTTTCTTTAAATATGATGAATTTGTAAGTCGCTCGGCTAAATACGGTATTGATGTTGTTAAAGGAACAACCAAATTCGTTATTTATGAAGAAGGTAAAGTTAAAGTTGACATGAAATCAAGCTCAAGCGATAAAACTATGAGAGACAAAGATAGCTTCTATAAATTTATGGATGGCACTGTTAAACTCCCAAAAGCTTATCTAATTAGTGAGCAAGATTACTCCACTGTTACCGAAAATGGCGCAATTATCTACTTTGAAAGATCAAAATGTGGAGATTGTAACTTCTTAAACCCTACTGTTCTTGCTAATTACGTTAAAAAGCACCCAGATATGAATAATATTTACGTATTAGATTGCCAAGAATGGAAAGACAATCTGGATGTTGTTTCGTATCAAGCTAAAAAGAATAACTATGGTATTTCTAAGACTAATAATCCTGAGTATGGTTATGATACAGGCGTATTCCCATTCTTCTCATACGTGAAAAAAGGCTATTATTTATCAGGAGCAGTTGCATTCAATGATGAGGTTAGCAAAGTTAATGGCAAATACGTTATCACTAATTCATACTACACTAGCGAAAGACAAGAAAAGCTTGATTACCTTGCTAACGTAGATAAAAAAGTACTTAAAGGAATGGAACTTTCTAGTGATGATGTATCCGATAACGGAGAATTTATATCCTGGGAACAAGAAAAAGCAATTAAGTATTACGAACCAATCATAAATGCATTCCTAGATACTTATCTGCCTCAAGTAAATTACAGTTTATAAGAAAAGACCACCTATGGTGGCCTTTTTTATTTTCCTAGTAGTTCGATTCGTTTTTTCTCAAGATCTTCTTTTGTAATTAAATTCTTATTATATAGTTCGACATATTTATCATAGAGTTCTTCTTCTTGAGACTTTTTAACTTCTTTTACATCAACTGTTTTAATCTCTTTTTCGTTATTTTTAAATACTTGAGCTTTTGGTGCAGTTGGCTCCGGTGAAGGTGCTCCACCGTATAAAATAAGCTTTAGAAATAAAAGAATAATAGCAACTGGTCCTGCAACTGCGATGACTATTCCTGAGATTTTAAATAACAAGGCATTATTAATAAATTCACCAACAATGGCCACTATTAAAGCTGCGACACCAAGCAAAAGAGCTGCTAAGCCTAAATAAAATAACCACATTCCTTTTTTATTTTTCATTTTTTAAGTCTCTCTGTAATTTCTGTTGCTTTAGCATAGATGGTTTCAATTTCTTCACCTACAAAGAATTCATGATTATAGTATAAAACCTTACCATTAATCATTGTCATTTTAACGCAATCTTTGCTACCAGCATAAACTATGTTTTTAACAACGTTATTAACTGGTTGCATTGCTGGATTCTTTAAATCAATCATAATGATATCTGCTTTTTTGCCAACTTCTAATACATCACAATCATTTAAACCTAAAGCGTGAGCGCCATTAACTGTTGCCATTTTTAATACTTCAAAGCCATCCATTACTGCAGGGTTCTTATTTGTAACCTTTTGAAGTGTTGAAACTAGATACATTTCTCTAAACATATCTAAAGCGTTATTTGATGCTGCACCATCAGTTCCAATTGCAATAGTTAAACCAGCTTTTTGATATCTTGCAAGCGGAGCAATGCCTGAAGCTAATTTTAAGTTAGAACATGGACATGTAACAACATAGCAATTGTGTTTCTTGAAAATTTCAACTTCTTCATCAGTAAAGTAATTGCAATGGAAACCACCGCCACCGTAATCAAAGAAACCAAGAGAATCTAAGAATTTAACAGGGCTCATTTGATGTCTTGTAATGCAACCCATTACTTCTTTTTCAGTCTCACCAACATGCAAATAGATTGGAGCTTTTAATTCATGTGCCAAAGCTACAACGTCTTTAATACGCTCTTCAGCACAAGTATATTCAGCATGAATGCCTAAAAAGTATGAGCAAAGTGCATCTGGCTTATTAATTGTGAGATATCTTTCTTTAAGCAATGAGATTGGTTCTTGATCACTTGTTGCAAGAATAACTGATCTAAATCCCATCTCTTCAGAAGCCTTAACGATTTCTGGAACATGGAAGTACATATCAAATGCGGCAGTAATGCCAGATGTTAAGTATTCAAGAATGCCTAACTTTGTTAAATGATAAATATCGCCATCTTGGAAACCTGCTTCCATTGGGAAAATTGTTGTGTGTAACCATTCATCAAGTGGAAGGTCATCTGCTGCACTACGTGCAAAAACCATTGCTGTATGTGCGTGGGCATCTTTAAAGCCAGGCATTAAAACGTTGCCTTCACAATCAATAATTCTATCTGGCGCTTCACCATTATAGTTTTCGCCAATAAAAGCAATCTTGTTGTCTTTGACTAATAAATCACCACGAAAAACCTTATCGTCCTTCATAGTAAGGATTCGAGCATTTTTAAGAAGTGTAATCATTATTCTTCGTCATGTTCTGGTTTTGGCACTAGCATCTCGCTTGGTGCACCACAAACTGGGCAACTACCATCTGGAAGTGGTTTAACTGTTTGACCACAGATTTTGCAAATATATTTTTGTTCTTTCATAAATTGCTCCTTTTGATTTATCATCAAAGCTTACATTAAGTATCGCGTATTTGCGTCACATTTGCAATTTCTTTCTCAACAAACTTTGTTTAACTGGTAAAGTAAAACCAAAGATATTGTTATTCTATTCCCACAAAAAAGACTATAATATTCCAGTATGAAAATTTCACTTTCTAACGCTGAACTTAACAAATGCAAAAGACTTTTGGAAGCTAAAGAATTAAACATTGAAGCTGCCGAATTTTATATTGACTATTTGACCAATAATTTTAGGGAAATTGACTCTGCAAAATCACCTGAAGATTGGTTCAAAAAATTCAATCAAATTGAACGCGTTAGTCCTAAAGTAATTTCAAGCGTAAAAATGAATGAAATTACAGAGTTAAAAACTGATACATTTTCTAACGATAAATACTATCAAACAATTGGTCAAATTAAAGCACATGAAGGAGACTGGAATTTCACTACTTATTCTTATGCTCCATTTGAGGGTTTTGTATCTAACGAATTAGTCATTAATCCTGAGACTTTTGCTGAACATACTCCTATATCCTATTTTAAAGAAGAATTTCGATTCTTTGCAGTCACACAGAAAGATGAAATATGGATGAGTATCATTCCTCACGAAATTAATACAATGAAAGAACCTATTGAAAACGCAACCGGAAACGTTCTTGTATTAGGATTAGGCCTTGGTTATTACGTTTTTAATATAGTTTCAAAGCGTGAAGTCACTTCTGTTACTGTTATTGAAAACGACAAAAAGATAATTAACCTCTTTAACAAATACCTTTTGCCTAAATTCCCACATCAAGAAAAAATATCAATCATCTATGGTGACGCTATTGCATTTGTAAAAGAATCACCAAGAAAGTTTGATTATGTGTTTGCTGATATTTGGCATAATGTCCATGATGGTGAGATGTTATACCTAAAATTAAAGGCAAAAGAATCGTACCGTCCAGGCATTAAATTCGATTATTGGATCGAAACTAGTATCCTCGCAATGTTAAGAAGGCAAACACTCACTGTATTTGAAGAAGCACTTGAAGGTTTTACTGAAGAAGACTACAAACATTCAGCAAATGAAAATGATACAATAATAAACTTAATTTATTACTACCATAAAAATACAGCAATAAAAAACTTCAATGATTTGCATCAAATTTTAACTGATGATTCATTGAAGTTAATGGCTTCGAAATTATTCTGAAACTTTATAGATTTGGACACCAATTTTAACTAATTGCTCCATTTCTTCTAAAATAGCATATTCAAATGGACCATGGTGGTTATAGGAACCTGTTCCTAAATTTGGAGTTGGGCAACCAAGATATGAGAAGGTTGTGCCATCTGTTCCACCTCTAATTGGTTCATACTTGAATTCAATTGCTAAGTCTTTAAAGACTTGCTCAATATGATTCTTACATGCTGGTTTATCAACAATAACGCCAAGCATGTTTTTATATGAATCTGAAATTTTAAGATCAATTTTTACACCAGGATGCTTCTTGTAAAGCTTTTCAACAATATCAAAGAATTGTTTTTCTTGCTTTTTAAGCTTAGCTTGATCGTGATTTCTTAAAATGAAATGCATATGAGCATTATCAACACTGCCACTAATTTCGGTTAAATGATTAAAACCTTGATGGCCCTCAGTTTTTGAAGGAACAAGTTTTGCAGGAAGCATAGAAATAAATTCACTTGCTACCATTACAGCATTAATCATAACGCCTTTAGCATCACCTGGATGGATGGATTTACCTGTTATATTAATTTGAGCTGATTTAGCATTGAATGTTTCAATGTTAATTACTTCTGGTTCGCTACCATCAAATGTATAAGCGAATACAGCTTTAAATTTGTTGGTATCAAATATCTCAGCGCCTCTACCAATTTCTTCATCAGGAGTGAAGAGAATATACATTGGTCTTCTTTCGTAAATGTTAAGTTTTAATATTGCTTCAACTATTTCCATAATAATAGCAACGCCAGCTTTATCATCAGCGCCTAACAAAGATGTTCCATCAGTTGTAATTAAAGTTTTTCCAACAGCTCTTTTAAGCTTTGGATATTCTTTGATTGAAAGCACTCTGTCTGTTTTTCCAAGCTTTAAATCACTTCCGTCATATTTCTTTATAACGTTTGGTTTAACACCGCTACCATTAAAGTCTGGTGCAGTATCAACGTGAGCACAAACACCCACAGCTTCATATTTTGTATTTCCAGGAATAAAGCCGTATAAACGACCTGTATCTGTTAATTCACATTCAACACCCAATGCTTTAAGTTCATCTTCCAAAACATGTAATAAATCAAATTGATTCTTGCTGGATGGAGTTGTATTTGAATCTTCATCAGATTGTGTATCGATCTTCACGTATTTGAGAAATCTATCTAATAACATAGTAATATCCTCCGTAAGTTTACTTAACATTTTTATTATAC
>JAGHUR010000049.1 GCA_018064745.1 Candidatus Fiminaster equi | reverse complement strand
TCATCTTCAAAACCTTCATATGGATCGAACTTCCAGTTCTTAATTTCGCCAATACCGACTGTGTCGATATGTGCGTCCATTGCAATGAGGTGTTTACCATGGCCAATATAGCCCATTACGTTGCCCATTGGGTCGATTTCGACTTTGTCGAAGCCAACTTTGAGCATTTCTTCTTTAATGCGGAGGACAACTTCTTTTTCGCCACATGATTCTGATGGAATCTTAACCATGTCACGAAGGAATTTTGTCATGTCAGCCTTATATGATTCGGCTTTCTTGAGGATTTCTTCAAATGAAACTTTCATTATTTGATTTCCTTTCCACGCATTGCAAGAATCTTCTTATCGTATTCAAAGACTTTGTTATATTCATTTTCCCAGAATTCTGGTTTTCTCATGGCATCAAGATATTCTTGTTTATAGCCAAATTTTAACCAGTCATCTTCTTTTTCTTTGAAGAGCATTTCTTTAGCTTCTGGTCCACGTGTATCTAAAACGTAGGATTCATCAGCTCCCATGAAGACGTCATTGAACCATCTGTCTAAAACGTGATCAGTAACTTCAAGTTCTCTATCGTGAAGATTTTTGATAACTGATGGATATCTATCAAATGAGTCGGTTGCGATTGTAACAACATTGTCGTTTGGACCGAGTTTGAGATATTTTGCCATCTTGATTGCTCCAAGAATGTTACAAATACCAGAGACACCAAAGAGGTCTACCATTGAATCTGCAACTTTTGCTGGAACACCATGTGCTTTAAGGATTTCTTTACCTTCATGGATAACTGCTAAACCACGAACACAATCGTCATCGACGATTTGTGTGATAAAGTCAGTTGTTAAGGCGTTGTGAATAAGAGTAATCATCTTATCGCCAATACCTTCAATTCTGTGTTGTCCTAAACCACGGTTTGTAAGTGTTGAACATTCATGTGGTTCAAGAGCGACAATCTTACATTCTGGGAATGCAACTTTAATTTGATCGCCTGCTGCTAAAGTACCGGCTGATCCTGGTGCTGAACAGAAACATGCGACACGGCCATTACCAATACCTTTGACAGCTTCGATACAGGAATTACCAGTAACGTGTCTGTGGAAACGATAATTTGGTAAGAGCTCAAATTGAGCTAATGTTCTATTCATTGGGTTCTTCTTAAGTTCGTATGTTCTTTCAAGTGTAAGAATAACGTCTGATTCTGAACCTGGTGTCAAATCAAGTTTTGCACCGTATTTTGAAATACGTTCATATCTTTCTTTTGACATGTTGTCTGGCATAATGACGATTGCATCATATTTCATCAAGTTTGTGATGTAAGAAACGCCAATACCAAAGTTGCCTGTTGAAGGGCCAAGAATTGTATGTTTTCCTGGGATAATTTCGCCGTCAACACATCCTTCCATGAGTGTTGAGTAAGCAGGTCCGACTTTGTGTGAGCCAGATGGGAAATACTTACCAAGTAAGACGACGATATTTGCGTCTACGCCTGTAAGTTCCTTTGGAAGAACAATTTTATTAACCTCATCCTTTTCATTCTTCCATGTGATGTTAAAGAGGTTAATCGGGTCAAGTTCGTTTGTCTTGATAGCTTTGAGAGCTTCTGCTCTGACTTTAGGATCTTGGTGTGATGGATTTAACATTTCATCATACGTTGGTCCAAATGGAATTTTCGACATTTTAAATTGCTCCTTTTTGTCTTAAATATTCATCCAATTTTTCCATGTTAGGTTCTAATGGATCAGGCATGGATACAGCCTTTTGTCCGTTGACTGGATCTTTTAAACCATTTCCAGTAACGATTGTTGTGACTGTTTCATTAGGTTTGATGATTCCTAATTCGACAGCTTTTTTAATGCCCGCAATTGCGGCAACGCCAGCAGGTTCACCGAAGATACCTTCGGTTCTGCCTAGTAAACCCATTGCTTTAATGATATCACTATCAGGCACTGAAACCCAAGCACCATTAGAAAATTTAATTGCATTAAGTGCTTTAATAGGGTTTCTTGGAATGCCGACTGCAATGGAGTCAGCAAGAGTGTTTTCGTCTGCTTCTTTAAGTGGTTCACCTGTTTCACTTGAAATAACAAATGGACAACATCCAGTAGATTGAACACCAAGAATCTTTGGAATTCTCTTGATTAAACCTAACTTATGGAATTCCATAAATCCTTTGTATACACCACCAACAGTGCATCCGTCACCAACAGATACAGCTACCCAATTAGTAGGCTCCCAGTTAAGTTGTTCGGCAATTTCCATAGAAACTGTCTTCTTACCTTCGACCATGAATGGGTTGATGGCAGCATTACGGTTGTACCAACCGTATTTATCGATAGCAGCTTTGGAAAGTTGGAATGCGGCTTTATAGTCGCCATCAACTTTTACTAAAGTAGCACCGTATAAACAAATTTGTGTGGCTTTGCCAATAGGTGCTCTTTTTGGGACGAAAATAACTGCTTTGAGTCCCATATGAGCTGCTTGACAAGCACAGCTTGATGCGGCGTTTCCTGTAGAAGAACAAGCAATAACTTTTGCTCCAGCTTCAACAGCCTTTAAGACTGCGACACCAGAAGCTCTATCTTTGCTTGAACCACTTGGGTTTAAGCCATCATCTTTAACGTATAGCTTTGCTACACCTAATTCTTTTTCAAGATTTCTTGCGTGGTAAAGAGGAGTCCATCCTACTCTTAACATTTCATCAATGTGATCTTCTTTAATTCCCATAATAGGTGCATAACGCCACATTGAGTAATTACGGTTGTTAGAAAAGTATTCTTTGGTAAGTACTTTTTTAAGCTCATCGTAATCGTAGATAACGTCAAGGATACCCTTTTCACCACAGTGAGGACAGGTCAAACCTACTTCACCTTCTTTAAATTCGGCACCACAAATCGTACAACGATAACCTTTAATATAACTCATTATTTACCTCCTACGACTTTGTCGATAAATTCTGAAACGATGTTCATTGCAACTTTATGACGGTATTCAGCATTTGAACGTTGATCATCAATTGGAGTAACAATTTTTCCATACTTCTCAATGAACTCGTTTTTACGAGCTTTTAATTCAGAAACTGATAAGCCGATAATCTCTTTTTCGATGTCATGAGAACGGACTGCTTTAATTGAGACAGAACCGAAAGATAATGCGAATTTCTCAACGATTTTCCCGCGAATTCCCCAATATCCTGCTACCATGACCTTAGAAATTGAGTCAGCTTTTCTTGAACCAACTTTCCACCACATATCACCTGTGTAAGTAAGTTTTGGGAAGATAAGTTCAGTGATTAATTCATCTGGGTGACGATCAATTTTTCTAACGCCAAGAACAAAGTTTTCGACGTCAACAATCCTTTCGCCATTAACAGATTCAAGTTTAACTTTTGCATCAAGTAAGAAATCAACAACAATTGTGTCACCTGCTGGAGATGCGTTTGCAAGGTTTCCAACGAGTGTTGCAAAGTGTCTAATGTTTGCAGATGCAACTTGACTAACTGCTTTCTTTAATAATGCAGGTGCGAGTTTTGAATTTAAGACTTCATCAAGAGTTGTGCCAGCTTTGACATGAACTCCTGCTTCGTCTTCATAAATACCTTTTAATTCATCAATGTGTGATGTGTATAAAATGTCTTTATCAAACTTAGGTGCTAAACCTGCGGTGTTTTTCTTCATGACCATAAGGTCAGAGCCACCTGCAACTATGTAGCAATCGTGCTTAGAAAGGACTTCTAATGCTTCTATTTTGGAAGCTGGAATGTATTTTTCTACCATAATCCTGCTCCTTTCTTAGCAGCTTTTAAGACTGCTTCAACGATTGCTTGATAACCTGTACATCTGCAAAGGTTACCAGACATTTCTTCTCTAACTTGTGCCTCGCTTGGATGAGGATTGTGTTTGAGAAGTGAGTAGGCTGCAATGATCATTCCTGGAGTACAGAAACCACATTGTGAACCACCCATTTCAGCAAATGCTTGTTGTAAAACATCAAACTCTTTTGTTTCTTTTAAACCTTCAATTGTAACGAAGTCATGTCCAATTGCATTAGCAACTGGAAGTAAGCATGAGTTAACGGATTTGCCATCCATTAAAACAACACATGCTCCACATGAACCTTCACCACATCCTTCTTTTGTGCCGTTAAGGTGCAAAACATCTCTAACAACATCAAGGAATCTCATGGATGGATCGACATCAATTTCAACAGGTTTTCCATTCATATTAAAATTAATTTTCATGTTTCATAACCTCCATAAGATATTCAGGATTTGCAGGGATTTTTGAAATTTTTCGGCCAATTGCGTTCTCAATGGCAAGTGCAACAGCAGGTGCTCCACCAACCAATGTAAGCTCGCCCATTCCCTTTGCTCCGTTAGCACCATAGATAAATGGATTATCGATAAATGCTGTTTCCATATGAGGAGCATCTTCAAATGTTGGAATAATGTAATCAGATAAATTTCTGTTTCTCATTCTTCCATCAACACATTTCATTTCTTCTAAGTAGCCATAACCAAGACCTTGGAGTATTCCTCCATCAGCTTGACCTACAGCAATTCTTTCGTCTACTACTCTACCAACGTCATAAGTTGACCAAGTGTTTAAGACTGAAACTTGATATGTAACTGGGTTGAATTCAACTTCAACAACGTTAACACCCCAAGAATAACCTGGATAAGCATCACCTTGCATTGTATCTTCATCCCAATGGATGTAGCTTGGTCCAACGTAAGGTTCGACATATTCTTGTCTCTCTCCGCTCTTCCAAATTTCCTTCAAGTGCTTTGCACACTTCTCAAATAAGAAGCCTACAATAATAATTGTACGTGATGCAGCTGTTGGTCCAGAGTCTGGAGTATGATCTGTATCAGGTGCTTCAAATGAAACTTGATCTTCTGGGAGACCTAAAGTATTTGAAACAATCTTCTTAAGTGTTGTGCGGTTGCCTTGACCAAAGTCAACTGGTGCGGCATAACAATAAACGTGGTCATGTTCATCTTTAACAAGTTTGACCTTGCCATGAATGATATCTGATTCACCTGAACCAGTAAATCCACAACCATGGAGGAAAATGGACATACCAATGCCTTTATTGCATCCTGGTTTGGAGTAAACTTTGAGCTTACGTTTGTAATCTGACATCTTCATAGCCTTTTCCATAAGTTCTTTTAGAACGATTGGATCATGGAAATGACCATTATTTGCAGTTACATCACCTTGCTTTGCAAGATATTTAAATCTAAGTTCTAGAGGATCAACTCCAAGTTCTTTTGCAACGTGATGAATGAACATTTCCATTGCAAAGATTGTTTGAGGAGAACCAAATCCTCTAAATGCAGCTGTTGGAGTTGTGTTTGTCATATAGACATCTCCAACAACATCTAAGTTTTCAAATACGTAGGCATTTGATGAAGCAATTAAAGCACGAGAAAGGACAACCCCAGAACATCCTTTGTATGCTCCACCGTTTAATCCGACTCTAATCTTTAATCCTAAAATATTGTTGTCTTTATCAACTAATGCTTCATATTCACTATGTGAAGGATGGCGTTTTGTTGTGAAAGTAATGTCTTCAGCACGTTCAAAACACATCTTAACTGGTTTATGAAGCGCTAAGGCAGCAACTGCTACTTGAGAGCCAATCATTGATGGATAGTGTTCCTTACCACCAAAGGCTCCACCAACTGCTGGTTGGATTACTCTAACTTCGTCATCTTTAAGACCACAGGATCTCATAACTGCACGCTTAATATAGAACGGACATTGCATTGAACCTGTAAGTGTGAGTTTATCGTTCTCATCAAAGTAACAAATGATGCCTTGGTTCTCTAAGTAAGCTTGTTCTTGATAACCTGTTTCATAAGTATGTTTGATTACCTTAACTGCCTTAGCTTTTGCAGCCTCGTAATCGCCCTTCTTAAATGCCTTGTGAATGTAGCTTTCAGTTAACTCATAAACAGGGGTTTCCTCTTCATAATCAATTTTGATCTCAGAAGCCAATTTATCCAGGATTTCCTTGTCTTTTCCAACAAAAATACCTATGGATTCCCCAATAAAGTTAACTCTTCCAGCTGCAAAAACTGGCCAGTCTGAGAAGATAATATTAACGACGTTTTCGCCCTTAATATCATCGGCACAAAACCAGTGATATCCTTCTGGCATTTTAGGAAGTGTTATCTTCTTAATTTTTCCACGAGCTACTGTAGATCTAACAGTCTTCGCGAAAAGCATATCTGGGAAGCTAATGTCATCAGTGAACTTTGCTTCGCCACGAACCTTTTCTGGAAAGTCTACCTTTGCTGTGGAAGTTTTAAATTTGTCCATTATTTAGCCCCCTTGTGATAAGTAAGTGCTTTGACTGGACATTTACTAACACAAAGACCGCATCTGAAACATTTCTCAGAATTGAACTTTGGAGTTCCGTCCATTTCTATAGCAAAATAAGGACAGATTCTAGCACATGTGCCACACTTGCTACATTTTGTAGCATCAACTGTTGGAGCTTCACCCATTTCATAGCGAAGTTCTTGATGTAAACCTGTCTTTATAACATCTTCAACTGATTTGAATCCATACTTTTCAAGTGTTGCTGGGAGGTCAGCAATAATCTTGGCATAGAGTTCTTTTCCACGGAGCATTGCTGCAGACAACATTTGAACTGCACTAGCACCAGCGAGTAAAAATTCGATGACATCACTTGCAGAAGCAATACCACCAACACCAATAACTGTTAAGGATGGTTCTGCTTTCTTAATTGTATAGACTGTTGCTAAAGCAATATTCTTAATGTATGGTCCAGAGGTCCATGCGAATCCTTTAGCATTTCCATAAATAATTTCTCTATTAGCAATATCAATTTTCATTGATGGGCCTAATGAGTTAACTGCGACAACGCCATTTGCACCATTAACCTTAATTGTATGGGCAAATCCTTCTGGATCTGGCATATGAGCAGATATCTTCATATAGAATGGCTTTTTAGTAAGTCTTCTAATTGTTGCAACTGTTTCGCCTAATTGATTTAAGTCATTTCCAACATAGTGGGTTGAAACTTCGAATGCATCTGCGAATTTATCGAGTAAAGGAATTAACACTTCCATATCTTCTTTGGTGTAACCAACTGAAATAATAAGAGGTTTACCAATTGAGTTTTTCTTATAGAAAGGTAAAAATTCATTAATCCATTTTTCCTTGCTGTACTCTGTCCAGAGTTCACAGTTCATGATGTAGTCACGATCACCGTAAATACATGGGTGTGGTATGTGAGCATCTTTTGTTGAAATAGTTTTTGCAACAATTGCGCCACAACCTGCAACCTTCTCTAACCAGAGCATTTTTTCTGCATCGCCAACGACTGGTCCTGCAGCTGGCATAAGTGGATTTTCAAGTACTAATCCGTCAAACTTTGTAGATATGTCCATTGTTATTTTCCTCCTTTAACTTTGGCCCATAAATTATCAGCATATTTTCTAGCCTCAATAACTTGATTTACTAGGGATTTGCTGGTGATTTTGTAGTTTTTCACGCGTTTTTTACCATAAGTGTAGACATCGCTTGGTTTGAAATTTGGGAACAATCCAAACACGATGTGGCCGAGTGCGTTAGTCTCGTCCATCTTGGTAAATGGAGTGTATTGAACTCTCATGAAGTCGGCTTCATAACCAGACTTAAATTCACCAAGTTTTACACCTAATCTATCTCCAACATATTTGTAAGAGTTTCTAATCATTTTTTGAACATCACCAACGCCTAAAGCAGTCGGGGAGCCTGCTCTTACATGTCCAGAGAACAAAACGTTCATGTATTCACTTGCCATGTTGGAATTTAAACCATCATTTCCAACCATGACTGGAATATTGTGATCAATGTAGTTCTTTACAAAAGGTAAACCGACTGCATTATTCATATTTGAGGTTGTATTCACAACCATATAACATTTATTTTTAGCAATGATATCAAGCTCTTCATCTTTTAGATGGACGCCATGTACAATAAGTGAATTTGGAATTAAAATTCCTGCTTCATCAAATCTTTCAATAATTGATTTTCCATATTTAGCATAGCTATCTTCTTCATCCATTTCAGACTCTGAAACGTGAACATGAACTGGAACACCATTTTGAACTTTCGCAATACTCTTAAGAGTCTTGTCTGAAATTGACATTGAAGCGTGCATTCCAAATAATCCTTCACCTGGATACTTTTTAGCAAAACTAGAGTTCTCTTTTAAACAAGCTTTTACATCGTAACGATCAGATGTTTCGAAGCAAAAGATTCCACGCATTTTAAGTGGTCCTACAAATGCTTTACGAAGTTCTTTAAGTGAACCAAGGATTTCTCCAGATGCATGATGGTCAATTACTGAAGTAACACCATTGAGTAAGAACTCTTCACCAGCACAAATTGCAGAATAATAAGTTTCTTTGTTAACTAACTCTGCGTCTAGCTTCCACCACATTTGGTCTAAGATGTCTTGGAAATTCTTTGGGTTGAATGGAAGAATTAAACCACGAGCAAAGATTGAATAAATGTGTGAGTGCGCGCATACAAATGTTGGCATAAGTAAATCGCCACCAAAATCTTCGACTTTGTCGTAGCCGTTATTTTTGAAGTTTTTCATGTCACCTACTTCTACAATTTTGTCATCATAAACAAGGTAGCCATTTTCAATGTAGGTTACATAGTCATAAATTCTTGCGTTAATAATAGCGTTCATATTATTTCACCCCGCATATAATTTCTTTTCCGTTATGTGGAACAAGTTTTCTATTTCTTACAACGAATTTCCCACGGACAATAACATGTTGGAACTCACCTGCTCCAAGGATGCCATCATAGATTGAATAATCGCATGTTCCGTGATTCTCTTTTTCGAAGTAATCTGGGATCTCTTTGAAGATTGAAATGTCTGCATCTTTGCCCACAGAAAGTTCACCTTTTGTAGGGAAATCCTGGAGAATTGCAGTATTTTTTGACATTTTTTCAATGATTGGATCACCAAATCTTTTATACATAGTTGAGAAGCTATGTTCGATTCCACCAACACCTAATGGAAATCCCATAAGGTGTGGATAATCTTTTTCTTTTTTCATGAATGCACAATGGTCGGTGCCAATGCACATTACGTCTGTATAGTAGGCTGTTAAAAGTTGTCTTTCTCTTTCACTTCTTAGAGGTGGAGCAAATGTAAATAACTTGCCATTCTTTTCTTCTAAGACTGAATTATTGAATACAAAGTATTGAGGGCAAGACTCGACAACAAAATTCTTGTTGAGAATGTCACTAAATTGTTCTTTAAGAGCCTTTAGTGTTTCGCCGCTTGAACAGTGAACCATATAGAAATTACCGCCTACTTCTTTAACTAACTTAGCTAACTTTAAAGCCTCGCTTGTTTCAGAAAGTGATGGGCGTGACACTGGAAGATCTTTGAAAGTATAACTTTCTCTAAGATCAATCATGTTGTCATTTTCAATATGAGCCTCAATCATTACGTCATATTTCTTTGAAAGTTCGAGCAATGTCTTGATATCTTTATCGTAAGTTCTACGGTCAGTATCAGAATAAGTTGTAAACAACTTAATAGTCTTCATACCGAGCTTTTTAACGGTTTTAACGTATTCTTCAAGGTCGCCGTCAGGATTTTTTATACATGCGTGCATATGGTAATCAACTACTGATTTCTTTGCTAAAGCAATTCTTTCGTAGTATGACTTTTCTAATTCCTCAGCGTTACTTGTAGGGTCTAAGAAATCAACAATAGTTGTAACACCACCATAGGCAGCTGCAACACTACCTGTGTAGAAATCATCGCACGATGTAACACGACCACAATTGAGTTCAAAGTGAACATGTGGGTCAATTAAGCCTGGTAGGACTTTTAGTCCTTCAGCGTCTAATACATCAAAAGCGTTTTTGACTTCATTTCCGATATAAACGATTTTCTCGCCTAAAATAGATAAATTGGTTTTAACCCATTTACCTTCTAGGTAGACTAATCCGTTTTTAATCGTTAAATCGTTCATTATTTCTTTTCCTTCATTGCCTCAAAGATCTTTTCTGGTGTAATTGGTAAGTGATGGATTCTTACGCCAAAGGCGTTATAGACAGCGTTGCATAAAACTGCTGGTGGAGTATCAATACCAATTTCGCCAACTGACTTAGCACCGAATGGGCCTGTTGGTTCATAAGAATCAGCAAATTCGGTAACAAGTTCTCCAACTTCTTTAACTGTTGGAATGTGATAAGTATCAAATGTATTTGAAAGGAGTTTTCCTTTTTCGTTATAAATAACTGCTTCAGATGAGGCCATACCATAACCTTGGATAATGCCGCCTTCAACTTGGCCTTTGGCTAGTGCTGGGTTGATTGTTGTACCGCAGTCTGTAACTGTAACGTACTTAATCATCTTGTATTCATAAGTTTCGGTATCAAATTCGAATTCTCCAAATGCTGCCATAAATGGAGGTGGAGAAACGTGTCCATGGTATGATTCTGTAACAGCAATTTGATGAGTATCATTGTTATAAAGTCTTCCAGTTGATAAATCAACTAAGGAGATTTCTTTGTCTCCTGCTTTGAAGACTTTACCATCAAATTCAACATCATCTGGTTTAGCCTTAAGTTCAACTGCGGCTTCCTTGATAAGTCTTTCTCTCATCTTGCAAGCTGCATTATATGCAGCATTACCAGAAACATAGGTTGTAGATGAAGCATAAGCACCACAATCGTATGGAGTTAAGTCTGTATCAGATGAATAAATAATAACTTTGTCCATTGTTGTTTGAAGTGCTTCTGCAACGATTTGAGAAATAACAGTATCAGAACCTTGTCCAATATCGGTTGCGCCTACTGTAACCATGTAAGAGCCACCATCGTTAAGTTTAATTGTACAAGAACCCATATCTAAGAACGGAATTCCTGAACCTTGCATAGCAATGGCACAGCCAACAGATCTAATCTTGTGGTCTCCAACTTTCTTAACTGGGTATTTTTTATCCCAGTCCATAAGTTCTCTACCACGTTTAATACAATATGGAAGCTTACATGATTCCATAATCATTTCTGTACCTTCTGTACCTTCACCCATAATCTTAAAGATTGGTGAAGTTTCTTGCTCTTTCATGGAGTTAATCTCGCGAAGTTTAATTGGATCCATGTGAAGAGCTTCAGCGAGTTCATCGATAATGGACTCGACAGCGTAGTTACCTTGAATTGCACCATAACCACGATATGCGCCTGCAGATACGTGGTTTGTGTAAACAACTTTACCACCAAATTTAACAGCTTTAACTTTGTTATAAAGTGGTAAAACTTTAGAGCCAACAATCATGAAGACTGTTAAGGCATGTTCACCATAAGCACCTGTATCAGAAAGTGTTCTACAATCGATTGCGTTAATAACGCCATCTTTGTTAGCACCAACTCTTAATGAAATTCTCATTGGATGTCTTGTGTAGGAACAACCAAAGACTTCTTCACGAGTGTAAACACATTTTGCAGGTCTATTAGTTCTTAAAGTAACAAGGGAGACAAACATTTCTCCATGGAAAGCTTGCTTTCCACCGAAGCCACCACCAACTCTTGGTTTGATGACTCTAACCCTGTCAACTGGAAGACCTAAGGTCTTGCAGATGATTCTACGCATGTGATATGGAGTCTGAGTTGTTGAATAAACAACAAGTCTATTGTGCTCGTCTAAACGTGCATTACAAGTGTGTGGCTCGATCATAGCGTGAGCTTGTGCTTGCGAATAGAATGTGTCTTCGACAACAACTTCAGATTTCTTTAATTCTTCTTCAACGTTACCAACTTCCATCTCGTAGGCTGCTGCAACGTTCTTCTTTGGTTCAAAACCAATTGGGAACATGTCATGAATGCCATCTTCTGGGTGGATAACTGATTTGTTTTCGAATGCTTTTTCAAAGTCTAAAACTGGTTCTAAAACTTCGTAATCGACTTTGATTAATTTCATAGCTGCTAAAGCTGTTTCTTCATCAACTGCTGCAACAGCGGCAACTTCATCACCAACATAACGAACGTATTCATCTAAGATGAACTTGTCGTATGGTGATGGTTCTGGATAACCTTGCCCTGCACGTGTAAATGAAACGTGTGGAACATTATCTTTTGTAAGAATACAGGCAACGCCTGGATACTTTTCAGCTTCACTGACATCGATAGATTTAATTCTAGCGAATGCATGTGGAGATCTTAAAATCTTAACAATTAAAGCACCTTGTGGAGCTAAGTCATCGGTGTAAACACCGCGACCTTGCATTAAGCCTTTACCGTCAACGGAAGGAGTTAAGTTATTAACAACTTTGAAATTCTTTTTCATTATTTCTTACCTCCTAAGAAAGCTTTAATTG
Organism: Candidatus Fiminaster equi; assembly: GCA_018064745.1. Classification (GTDB taxonomy): domain Bacteria; phylum Bacillota_I; class Bacilli_A; order RFN20; family CAG-826; genus Fiminaster; species Fiminaster equi. Next base: position 1,759 of record JAGHUR010000049.1, on the reverse strand, counting down.
CTTTTTGTTGGGATTGATAACCTGTGCATCTGCAAAGGTTTCCAACCATGTAATCTTTGATTTCTTCATCGGTTGGATGAGGATTTTCTTTCTTGAGTGCATGCACCATAAGTGCAAATGCTGCGTTACAGAATCCACATTGGTCTGCACCTTCTCTTGAGAAGCATTCAGAAAGAGCTGCTGCTTCATCTTGAATTGATTCAACAGTCATCACATTGTGACCTTCAACTTTTGCAGTTAAAAGTGAACAGGATAAAACTGGTTTATCATCTACTAAAACTGTACATGCTCCACATGAGGAACCATCGCAGCCTTTTTTAACGGATTTAACTCCATAGTTACGAAGTGTATCTATAAGATACTCTCCTGGTTTGACATTGACTTCAACGTCTAAACCATTAAGGTTGAATTTGACTAACATTATTTAGATACCTCCTCAAGAGCGCGTCTTACGTATGTGAGTGCGAGTTGCTTACGATAAGAACTCTTTGTTGCAATAGAATCACCAAATTTAAGTTCTTCCACTGCAAGTTCGGCAGCATGAGCAAAGTCTTTGCCGCCTTCATTTAAATATTTCATTGAATTTTCGCAAAGTGCTGCAACTAAAGGACGTGAACCAACAACAACTTTGTATTCTTTGCCTTTCACTACTGCAACATTAAGAATTGGATAATCTAAAGCTGTAATTTCTACCTTCTTAAAGTAGGCTTTGTTTTTATCCTTGAAAATACGCATATTTGTTAAAATTCCATCATAAAACCCAGGTTTTTTGACATATTCATCAAGTGTAATGACTGCTTCAGGATAGAAGACAAGTTCCACGTGATGAGCAAGTAAAACTGTCACGATATCAGAGAATCCATACTTGCCATAAACTGAACCACCAATAGTTGCGATTTCTCTAAATGCTGGGCCCATAATTGATTTTGTTGCTTCTCTAATAACTTCTGGGATGAGTGGAGATTTTTCAAGCTCTCTTTGGGAAACCATTGCGCCAACTTCAACATAATCTTTCTTATCTTCAATCTTGTCTAAACCAAGAAGTGAGAGATCGATTAATGTGTCGACATCTGCGTTTCCTTTCTTTAACCAAAGACCACCTGCAACAATCTTGTTACGAGGAGACTCTTTGACTAACTTGTAAGCTTCTTCTAATGAAGATGCTCTTAGGAAAGATTTTGCTTTCATAAAGTAAGTTCCTTTCTTTTCTTAAGAAATGCATTCAAGCAATTTATTGTAATCATCTATTGTATCGATATCGAAATTGATAAAAGGATCATCAACACAAACATCAGACACATAGTTTTCGTTGCTGCTAACTAAGTCACACAATTTGTAAAGTGGACCGTGTTTTGTAAATTCTTCAGCATATCTGCTCGATAAGTATAGCGGGTGTCCGCGCACTCCATTAAATACTGGGCATCTAATCTCACCACTAGCATTTAAAATTTCTTTTATAGTCGATGGCTTTACGCATGTAATGTCCGCAGGTAAAATTAGACAGCTTTCACAATTAGCAGCCTTAATACCAGCATAGACACTTGTAGACATTCCATCTTGATAATTTTTGTTATAAACAACAGTTACATCATTTAAATAAGGAAGAAGTTCTACGTGATATTTTCCAGTCACAACAAAAACTTCATCTACGAATTCTTTTATTGAGTCAATTGTATGACGAATAAGAGGTTTACGATCTACCTCCAGGAGGAGCTTATTAACTTTGGCGCGGGTTGAACATCCGCCCGCGAGGATGATT
>JAGHUR010000036.1 GCA_018064745.1 Candidatus Fiminaster equi | reverse complement strand
GTTATACAAAACTCAAGTTCAAGCCATTGAGTATTCAAAACAAATGGACGAAAACCAAGGCGGCAAAATGTTAGTCCATAATTCAAAAGGTCAAAACAAAGGCAGAATTAAAAGCAAATAACATAAAATAAGCTTCCATTAAATTGGGAGCTTTTTTATTTTCAAAACACGTTATTTGAATAATTGCGAAGAAGATTGATAAATCTTAAATTTGTATTATAATTAAATGAGCTAAAGGAGATTTTTTATGACCACTATTGATCAAAAAATTGCCGAATATTTCCAAACTAACTTTGGTTTAGGTGGATCTTGGCCATGGGGCAACTTAATTCTTTGTACCATTGCTCTTATCCTATGTGTATTGTTATGCGGAATGATTGGTCTCGAAAGAGAAAAAAGAGGACGCAGTGCTGGTTTAAGAACACACATGTTGGTCGGTGTTGGATCTTGTATCATCATGATCTTGTCCATCTATGGATTCCCAGCAGCATTCAATGAAAAACGTGACGTTGCTCGTTTAGCGGCTGGTATTATTACTGGTGTTGGATTCTTAGGCGCAGGATGTGTTATTCACTTCCAAGGCGGTATTAAAGGATTAACAACTGCAGGTACTGTATGGCTTGTTATGGCTGTTGGCCTTGCATGTGGTTCAATGAACTTTATTCTTGCTATTGCTTCAACATTTATTGTTATGGTTGTTCTTATTGCATTCCGTAAGCTTGAAACTGCGGTTACAAAAGGTGCACCTCAATTCATTATTCTTGCAAAAGATAGTGAACCAGTTATGACTAAGATTTTAGCGTACGCTAAGGAACATGAATACACAATCAGTGAAGTTTCAAGTCAAATCGTTAACAACGGTTCAGAAAACTGCATTGAAACTACTTTTAAATTGTCTCCAGCTTCAAAGAAGGATGTGTTTGATATTGTCGCAATTTCAAAAGAACTTGAAAAAGTTACAAATGCAATTAACATTCAAACTATTAACCATCATTAATTATGGAAATCGAAAAGAATATTGTTGACGGTGCCCTCGTCATTAAAGTTAAGGGCAAAGTTGATGCAAATAATGCTCCAGACTTCGAAAGAGAAGTAATGAGCGATGTTTTAAAGGCATCATGCGTTAAAATTGATTGTTCAGAACTTGAATACATTTCCAGTGCTGGACTTAGAGTTATCTTAAAGATAAAGAAAGCTGTTAAAGATACTTCAATTTTTGATGCAACTCCAGAATCATATGATATTTTCCAAATGACTGGATTTACTGAAATGATGAAGATATCTAAAAAACTTAGAGAAATTTCAGTTGAAGGCTGCCAAGTTATTGGACATGGTTACTATGGAACCATTTATAGACTTTCAAAAGATACAATTGTTAAAGTTTATGGTAGGGGTCTTGAACTTGAAAGAATCGAAAATGAAAGAGAACTTGCTAGAAAAGCTTTCGTTTTAGGTGTTCCAACTGCAATTCCAATGGATATTGTTAAAGTCGGGAACGAATATGGTTCAGTATTCGAACTTCTTGATGCTGAAACATTATGTGAAAAAGTAATTAAAGATATCGGAAACATTGACAAATATGTCAAACAATCCGTCGACGTTTTAAAAGTAATTCATGCTGCAGAACCAAAACCAGGTGAATTAGTTGATAAGAAAGCAGAAGTCCTTGGTTGGGCTAAAGAAATTCACAATATGCTTCCAAAAGAAGTTGGTAATAGAATAGTTTCTCTTGTCAAAGGCATTAAAGATGATAATCATATGCTTCATGGCGATTACCATATTAAAAATGTCATGATGATAGGGGAAGAACCATTCATTATTGATATGGACACCCTTTCACAGGGTTCACCAATCTTCGAACTTGGCTTTATGTATTCAAGCTATGTCGGCTATCAAGAAATTGACCATGACAATGGTATGCAGTTCTTCGGAATTGAACATGACCACCTAGTTCATTTCTTCAACAAATCTGTCGAATTATACTGTAATGGATACACAAATGATCAAATTGCTCTTGTAATTAAGAAATGTAGAATTCTTTGCTACATTCAGCTTATTGATAGATTTGATAAGTATAAAGATCACCCAGAGCTTCTTGAAAGATTCAAAAAGCAAATTGGCGAACTGGTATTCGAAGTTGAAGATCTTAATTTATAATTAAAAAGTTCGGAATCAAATCCGAACTTTTTTACTTTTGGTTATATAACACGAATCCTAACATCGTAGCAGAAGCGACAAGTAGGAATACTGCAATCGCGAAGAACACAATAACTACAGGTTTTCTGCATTTCACAAAGTGAATGGTGTTTGGAATTAAATTAACCACAGAGGCGCCCATGGTGAAGAAGTTAAAGATTACAAAGAATATAATTCCTGCAACTTGAGCACCCGCTTTACTTTCTCTTATGCCTTGTAAATAAACTCCAAAGAAGCCAGCAGAGTAGCAAAAACATGCAGCAGTAATGACTGTTGTAATAATTGAGAAGATAAGTAGTCCTTTTTTCATACTATATAATTATATACCTATTCTAAATATTTGGT
>JAGHUR010000028.1 GCA_018064745.1 Candidatus Fiminaster equi | reverse complement strand
AAGATTATCATCGGTGGTGCTATGGCATACACATTCAAGAAAGCTCTTGGTATGGAAACCGGAAATTCACCAGTCGAAGATGATCAATTAGATTATGCCCGTAAATGCTTAAAAGAAGCAGAGGGCAAAATTGTTCTTCCAGTCGACTCAGTTGTCACTGATGCATTCGAAGGATGGACAGTCAGAATGGTAGTCACCGATAACGTTCCAGCAGGAATGCAAGGAATGGACATTGGCCCAGAATCAGAAAAGCTTTTTGCAAGTGAAATTGCTAAAGCAAAGATGATTTTCTGGAACGGACCAATGGGTGTCTTTGAACAAAAAGAATTCTCAAGTGGAACAATTGCAATTTGTAAAGCAGTTGCTGGCTTAAAGAACGCATTCTCAGTTTGTGGTGGCGGTGACTCCGCAGCCGCAATTAAAGAGTTCGGTTATAAAGACAGCTTCTCACACGTCTCAACAGGCGGTGGTGCTTCCCTTGAAATGATTGAAAACGACGGCCACTTACCAGGTGTCGATATCTTAAGATAATTATGAGAAGAAAATTATTATTTGGAAACTGGAAAATGAATAAAACCATTGCTGAATCAAAGGCATTTGGTAAAGAATCCAAAAAACTCCAAAAAGCAGCAGACGCCAAAGGCGTTGATATCGGAGTAGCTCCAGTTTTCCTCTCACTTGCTGCTTTAAAGAAAGCTAATAAATCTTTAACAGTTGCAGCTCAAAACTGCCACTTTGAAGATCATGGTGCTTTCACAGGCGAAATCTCCATCCCAATGCTTAAAGAAATTGGCGTTGATTGGTGTATTATTGGTCACTCTGAAAGAAGAACTTACTTCGCAGAGACCAATGAAACATGCAACAAAAAGATGAAAGCTTTGCTTTCAAATGATATGACAATCATTTATTGCGTTGGTGAAACACTTGAACAATTTGAAGCTGGAAAAACAAAAGATGTTATCAAAGAACAAATTTGTGATGGCTTAAAAGATTTAACAAGTGAAGATATGAAGAAAATTGTCATTGCTTATGAACCAGTTTGGTCCATTGGTACTGGCAAGAATGCTTCCAAAGAAATTGCCCAAGACATTTGCTCATTCATCCGTGGTTTATTAAAAGAATCATTTGGTGAAGTTGCAGATGATATCCGTATTTTATACGGCGGCAGTGTTAAACCAGAAAACGTCCATGATTATTTACTTCAAGCAGACGTCGATGGAGCACTTGTCGGTGGCGCTTCTTTGAAAGTCGATTCATTTAAACAATTAATTGAAAACATTTAAGGAGGTAAAAAATGACAAAAGATGAAGTTTTAGGTCGTAAATCAAGACCAAGCCAAGTTAGTGTTAATGAAGGTTCAAAATTCATTGGCGCGACTTTCCTTTACATGTTCCTTGCTTTAGCAATTACTGGTGTAGTTGCAGCAGTTTTAGGTATTGTTTTTGAAAAATTACTTTATACTCAAGATGCTGGAACATTTTCTAGAGCCTATGCTACAACCCTTATCGTCTCTTTGTTTTTATACATTCCTACGATGATTTGGTGCCAAATTTCTGCTATTAGAAATTCAAAAGCTATGGTTCCTGCATATGTTATATATGCAATAACAATGGGTGTATTTGTTTCTACATTTACTAACTTTATTCCATTCTATGTAATAGCTATTGCTTTTGGTGCTACATGTTTAGCATTTGGCTTAATGACTTTAATTGCATGGTTCTCTAGAAGAAATGTTAATACATTTGCCTTAATTGGTTCTGGCTTACTTATGGGATCTTTACTCATTTTAGCCATTAACATGATTATTGGCATTTGGGTTGATGTTACTCCAATTATGTGGGGAATCTCCTACATTATGCTTATTGCAGTTATCCTCATTACAGTTGTTGATTTAAGAAACGTAAAAGAAATTGCAGCAAGAGGTGGCGCAGGAAGCAATGTTGCATTGCTCTGTGGTTTAACTCTTTATATTGATTTCGTTTATATCTTTATTAGAATGCTAGCTATTGTTGCTAGATTCGCTGGTAGAAGATAAGTTAAGGGAACGGACCAACCGTTCCTTTTCTTTTACACGCGTGCGCTAATATATTAAGTAGATAGAAGCACACGCAACATTATATAA
>JAGHUR010000001.1 GCA_018064745.1 Candidatus Fiminaster equi | reverse complement strand
CAGCAAAGAAAGCTCCAGCCAAAAAGGCTCCAGCAAAGAAAGCTGCTGAAAAAGCTGAATAAGGAGGCACTAAAGTATGATTCAAAGAGAAACTAACTTAGTTGTCGCCGACAATTCAGGCGCACGTTCAGTAAGAGTCTTCAATATTAAAGGAGGCTCATTCAGAAAATCTTGTAGCATTGGTGACATTGTTACCTGTGCAGTCAAGGAAGCCATTCCAAACGGCCGTGTCCACAAGTCTGATATCGTTAAAGGCATTATTGTTCGTACAAAACATGCTATTAATAGACCAGATGGTTCCCAAATCGCATTCGATGATAACGCAGTCGTCATTGTCGATAACGATGGAAACCCAGTAGGTACACGTGTCTTCGGACCAGTGGCAAGAGAACTTCGTGAAAAGGGCGATGGTGCAATGAAAATTGTCTCCCTTGCTCCAGAAGTATTATAAGGAGGACTTACATCATGAAAATTTTAAAAGGTGATAAAGTCGTCGTTATTGCTGGTAAAGACAAAGGCAAAGAAGGCATTGTACAAGCAGTTTACCCAAAAGTAAACAAAGTCGTTGTCGAAGGCGTTAACGTCCACAAGAAACATAAAAAACCAACTCAACAAAACCCAGAAGGTTCAGTAGTTGAAATGTATGTCCCAATCGATGCAAGCAATGTTGCTATCGTCGATCCAAAAACCAAAAAGGCTTCAAGAGTCGGATATGGTGTTGACAAAGACGGCAAAAAAGTCAGAGTCAGCAAGAAATCCGGTTCAAAGCTTAACTAGGAGGAAGCAAAATGGCAGAAACCAAGAAACCTGCAGCAAAGTCTGCAGCAGTCAAGAAAACTGCTACTAAAGCAGCTCCAGCAAAGAAACCTGCAGCTCCAAAGGCAGCAGCTCCAGCTGAAGCAAAGCCAGTTGCAAAGAAAGTTTCAAAAGGAAATAAGAAACCAAATGCAACAACTCGTTTACAAGATAAGTACAATAACGAAATCAAGCCTAGCTTAATTGAAAAATTCCATTATGAATCAGTCATGCAAGCTCCAAAACTTGAAAAAATCGTTATTAACATCGGTGTAGGCGATGCTCTCCAAGACAACAAAGCATTAGAAAATGCTGTCAGAGAGCTCGGTCAAATTACTGGACAACATCCAGTTACAACCAAAGCTAAGAAATCAATCGCAACATTCAAGTTACGTGAAGGACAAGCAATCGGTTGTAAAGTTACATTACGTGGTATGCGTATGTATGAATTCTTAGACCGTTTAGTCTCAATTGCACTTCCACGTGTTAGAGACTTCCGTGGTGTAAGTAAGAACTCCTTTGATGGCCATGGTAACTATACCCTCGGTATTAAGGAACAACTTATTTTCCCAGAAATTGACTACGATAAAGTCAGCAAAATCAGAGGAATGGACATCGTCATTGTTACAACAGCTAAGAAAGACGATGAAGCCTATGCTCTTCTTGAAGCATTAGGAATGCCATTCCATAAATAAGGAGGACGAATCAAATGGCAAAAACCAGTATGAAGGTCAAATGTGCAAGACCTAAAAAATTCAAAGTTCGTGAATATACTCGTTGTGAACGTTGTGGACGTCCTCACTCAGTTTATTCAAAATTCCATTTATGCCGTGTCTGCTTAAGAGAATTAGCCTATAAAGGTGAAATCCCAGGCATGAAAAAGGCAAGCTGGTAATATTAAGGAGGAAATATACATATGATGACAGATCCAATTGCAGATATGCTCACCCGTATTCGTAATGCAAATGCTTTACGTTATGCCTCCGTCAGCATGCCATCTAGCAAAATGAAAGTTGAAATCGCAAAAATCTTACTTGAAGAAGGATTTATTTCTGAATTCAAAGTTGAAGGCGATGTCAAAAAAGAATTAAACATCACTCTTAAGTACGGTGCAAATGGCCAAAGAGTCATTTCTGGTCTTAAGAAAATTTCAAAACCAGGCTTACGCGTTAACGCAGGAGCTACCAAGCTTCCAAAGGTTTTAAATGGTCTTGGAATTGCAATTATCTCTACAAATAAAGGAGTCGTAAGCGACAAAACAGCACGCACATTAGGTGTTGGCGGTGAAGTCTTAGCTTACGTTTGGTAATTATTATGTCAAGAATTGGTTTAAAAGTTATCAATCTCCCAGCTGGAGTCACCATTAATCAAGCAAATGGTGTTGCAACTGTTACTGGTCCAAAAGGATCACTCACAGTCGCAGTTCCTGAAGTTATCACCGTTAAAGTTGAAGGAACGGAAGTTCGTTGCTCACGCGCAAATGAATTAAAACACACAAAACAATTACACGGTACAGTTCGTGCTAACTTAGCAGATGCTGTTACAGGTGTTACAACTGGGTTCAAGAAAGAACTCACAATTGTCGGTATTGGTTATAGAGCACAAATGAGAGGAAACGACATTGTTATGAACGTTGGCTACTCCCATGAAATCGTAATCAAACCAGAACCAACTGTTAAAATCTCATGCACAGACGCCAATAACATTGTCGTTGAAGGTATGTCAAAACAAGCAGTTGGACAAACAGCCGCTTTAATTCGTGGTACTAGAGAACCAGAACCATACAATGGTAAAGGTGTTATGTACAAGGATGAACACATCATTCGTAAAGAAGGTAAGCGTGCTGCAGCAGGCTCTAAATCTGCATAGTTGAAAGGAGAAATTAGTTTATGATTAATAAAGAATCAAGAAATGATGTTCGTGCAAGAAAGCACGCACGTGTCAGAGCTAAAATCTCTGGAACAGCTAAATGCCCAAGACTTGTTGTCTTCCGTAGCAACAAGCACATTGAAGCTCAAATCATTGATGATGTTAAGGGTGTTACACTCGTTTCAGCTTCATCAGTCTCATTAAAGCTTGAAAATGGCTCAAACGTTGATGCTGCAAAGAAAGTCGGTGCTGCACTTGCAGAAGCCGCAAAAGCTAAAAAGATTTCTAATGTTGTCTTCGATCGTGGTGGATACATCTATCATGGCCGTGTCGCAGCATTAGCAGATGCCGCAAGAGAAGGCGGACTTAAGTTCTAAGGAGAAAAACAATGGAAGAAGAAAAGAAATTAGAAGCTGCAGCAACTCCTGCAGAAAAAACTGAAGTTGCTCCTAAAGAACAACATGGCGAACGCCCACATGGCGATCGTCCACACGGTGATAGACCACATGGTAAAGGTGATAGACCACACGGAAAAGGTGGTCACAAAGGCCATGGCGATCGTCGCTCAAGAGCAGAAGAACCAAAAGAATACGAAGAAACCGTTGTCGAAATTAACAGAATTGCTAAGACCGTCAAAGGTGGTCGTAGAATGAGATTCTCTGCATTAGTCGTTATCGGAAATAAAAAGGGCAAATATGGATTTGGTACAGGCAAAGCTGCTGAAGTTCCAGATGCAATTAAAAAAGCTCTTGAAGCTGCAAAACGTAATACATTCGAACTCCACATCGTTAAAGGTGGAACACTTGCCCACGAAATCGTTGGTAAGTTCGGAGCTTGCTCTGTATTCTTAAAACCAGCCCCAGAAGGTACTGGTATTATTGCTGGCGGACCAGTCCGTGCTGTCTTAGAATTAGCCGGTATCCGTAACGTTACATCCAAAGTTTATGGATCACGTGCACCAATTAATATTATTCGTGCAACAAACAATGGTTTAAATAATCTTAAATCATATAAACAAGTCCAAGCATTACGTGCTAAAGCTGAATAAGGAGGAAAAGGCGTATGAAATTAAACGAACTCAAAAACGTTAAAGGTGCTAAAACCGAGTCTTTCCGTAAAGGTAGAGGAATGGGATCAGGAAACGGTAAAAACTGTGGCACTGGTAACAAAGGTCAAAAGTCAAGATCAGGTGGCTTAAAAGCTCCTGGATTTGAAGGTGGACAAACTCCTTTATACCGTAGACTTCCAAAATTTGGTTTTACCAATGGTGCTCACAAGGAATTTGCAATTGTTAATGTAGGTTCCTTAAACAAATTCAAAGAAGGTACAGTTGTCACACCAGCAATGATGATTGAAGCTGGCCTTGTTAAGAAAGAATTTGATGGAGTTAAAGTACTCGGCAATGGCGAATTAACAGTTAAGTTAACAGTCAAAGCCTCCAAATTCTCAAAATCAGCAAAGGCTGCAATTGAAAAAGTCGGTGGCGTAGCCGAGGAGATCTAAGCATGAAAAAAATCGCCTCAATCTTTAAAAACAAGGAAATCATGGGTCGTATAATGTTTACGATCATGATTTTACTCGTTATCCGAATTGGCGCGGCGATTACAGTTCCAGGTGTCACAGTTAGTGAAGACTTGAGCAATGCTATGAATAGCGCCAGTGCGGTCGCCCTCATGGATATGCTTGGCGGTGGAGCGTTACAAAACTTCTCCATCTTCGCGTTAGGTGTATCCCCATACATTACTGCCCAGATTATTATCCAACTCTTACAGAAGGATGTTCTTCCAGCATTAACCGAGTTGTCTAAACAAGGTCAATATGGTCGTAAAAAGACAGAGATGGCTACACGTTATCTCACACTCTTACTTGGCGCAGTACAAGCGTATGGTATTATAAAAACCATGGAATCGCAACAATACGTTACGATTAACATGGATCTCAATTTCTGGACCTATGCTTACATAGTTACAGTTATGTTAGCAGGTGCCATGACAGTTATGTGGCTTGGTGACCAAATCACCGAGAAAGGTCTTGGAAACGGTATTTCTATGGTTATCTTCGCAGGTATCGTTAGAAGCCTTCCAATTCAAATTTCCACAGCATTTAAGACATGGATCGGTGCAGACGGCATTTATAAAGAACCAACTTTACTTGTTAAAGGCTGGATTCAATTTATCCTTTACATCGTTTCATTCATCTTAATTCTTGCATTCGTTGTCTTTATCGAACTTGCTAAGAGAAAAATTCCAGTACAACATACTGGTAAGTCTGGTGGCCAAACAGCCTCTATGGCGCGTGCGTCATTCTTACCTATTAAGGTTAATAGCGCGGGCGTTATCCCAGTCATCTTTGCATCTTCAATCATGATGACACCAACTGTTATTGCATCATTTATTACAAGTGAAACACCTGAATGGTTAAAGATCTTCTCATATTCTGAGATGGTCGACATGGGTGGTGGGGTTAAGTTCCCATGGGGTCTAATTATTTACATTACCCTCATCGTCTTATTCTCATTCTTCTATGCAACTATTCAGATTGATCCAGAAAACCTTGCAGAAAACTTCCGTAAAAACGGTAGTTATATCCCAGGTATTAGACCTGGTAACGAAACCGAAAGATATGTTAAGAAGGTTGTCAACCGTGTTACATGTATCGGTGCTATTGCCCTTACATTTATCGCAGCACTTCCTGTTATCCTTACCTTATCTGGACTCTTCGGTCAAAATACGTCCCTAGCCATTGGTGGCACAGGACTTATCATTGCCGTCGGTGTTTCGTTAGAAGTTAATGATCAAATTAATGGCTTGCTTGCTGGTAAGACCTTCGATGAAGTCCAGGCAACAGCCGGAAGGGAATAGTTAATTATGTTAAATATTATCCTTATGGGCCCACCTGGTGCAGGTAAAGGCACCCAAGCAAAGAAATTAATTGCTAAATATAACATTCCACATATTTCTACAGGAGATATGTTCCGTGAAGCTATTAAAGAGGGCACTCCACTTGGAAAGCTCGCGGCAAGTTATATTAACGATGGTCATTTAGTGCCAGACGATGTAACAATCGGCTTAGTTAAGGAGAGACTATCAAAAGATGATTGTGCAAATGGTTATCTTCTTGATGGTTTCCCTAGAACTATTCCACAAGCAGAAGCTCTTGAAGTTATTGCTAAGGAAATCGGCCGTGAAGTTAAATATGTTATTGATATTGAAACACCAAAAGAAGAATTGGTTAGACGTATATGCGGTAGACGCGTTTGTAAAAAATGTGGTGCCCCATATCACATCATTAATATCAAACCAAAAGTTGATGGCATTTGTGATATCTGTGGCGGAGAACTCATTCAACGCCCAGATGATAATGAAGAAGCTCTCACAGTAAGACTTGATGCTTACGTGAAACAAACTAAGCCATTACTCGAGTTCTACAAGAATAAAGGCTTACTTACAACATT
>JAGHUR010000063.1 GCA_018064745.1 Candidatus Fiminaster equi | reverse complement strand
TTTGCATTTATTTTTATAAGTTATATTCTAAATATAACTATTCTTTAATTTCAAAGGGGAAATTGAATGAAAACAATTAATTTAGAAAAATACGGCATAAGCGGTACAACCGAAATTTTTTATAATCCGTCTTATGACACTCTTTTTGAAGAGGAAACAAAACCTAAATTAGAAGGTTTTGAAAAAGGACAAGTTACTGAACTCGGTGCAGTAAATGTCATGACTGGTATTTATACCGGTAGATCACCAAAGGACAAATTTATTGTCGTTGATGAAAATTCTAAAGACACTGTATGGTGGACTTCAGAAGGCTACAAAAATGATAACCATCCAGCTAGTAAAGAAGCCTGGGAAGCATGCAAAAAGATTGCTACAAAAGAATTATCAAACAAAAAGCTTTATGTAGTTGATGCTTATTGTGGTGCTAACAAAGATACACGTATGGCTGTTAGATTCATCGTCGAAGTTGCATGGCAAGCACATTTCATCAGAAATATGTTTATAAAGCCAACTGATGAAGAACTTGAAAATTTTGTACCAGACTTTGTTGTTTATAACGCTTCAAAAGCAAAAGTTGAAAATTACAAGGAATTAGGACTTAATTCCGAAACAGCAGTAATGTTTAACATTACTTCACGTGAACAAGTCATTATTAATACTTGGTATGGTGGCGAAATGAAAAAAGGTATGTTCTCAATGATGAACTACTATTTACCACTTAAAGGCATTGCTTCAATGCACTGTTCTGCAAATACTGATATGGAAGGTAAAAATACTGCTATCTTCTTTGGTTTAAGTGGAACAGGAAAAACAACACTTTCAACTGATCCAAAAAGATTGTTAATTGGTGATGATGAACATGGTTGGGACGACAATGGAGTTTTTAATTTTGAAGGCGGTTGCTATGCAAAAGTCATCAATCTTGATAAAGAAAGTGAACCAGATATTTATAATGCAATTAGAAGAGATGCTCTTTTAGAAAACGTTACCGTTGATGCAAATGGTAAAATTGATTTTGCGGATAAATCAGTAACAGAAAACACAAGAGTTTCTTATCCAATTAATCATATTAAAAATATTGTTAAACCAGTTTCAAGTGCTCCAGCAGCAAAGAATGTTATTTTCCTTTCTGCAGACGCATTTGGTGTTTTACCTCCAGTAAGTATTCTTACTCCAGAACAAACACAATACTATTTCCTTTCAGGATTTACCGCAAAACTTGCAGGTACTGAAAGAGGAATTACTGAACCAACTCCAACATTCTCAGCATGCTTTGGACAAGCTTTCTTAGAACTTCATCCAACTAAATATGCTGAGGAACTAGTTAAGAAGATGGAAATGAGTGGTGCAAAAGCCTACTTAGTTAATACTGGTTGGAATGGATCTGGAAAACGTATTTCTATTAAAGATACACGCGGAATTATTGATGCAATCTTAAACGGTGACATTAATAATGCTCCAACCAAAATCATTCCTTACTTCAATTTTGAAGTACCAACAAAATTAAATGGAGTTGCAACTGAAATTCTTGACCCAAGAGACACATATGCTGATCCTAAAATTTGGGAAGCAAAAGCTCTTGATTTAGCTTCAAGATTCCAAAAGAACTTTGTTAAATATGAATCAAATGATGCTGGCAAGGCTTTAGTTAAAGCTGGCCCAGTTACAAAATAGGCATTGACCATGGGTGTTAAAATTGTTGAAACAGGCTTAAGAGATGGGCATCAGTCTTTATTCGCAACAAGAATGAATACTGAAGAAGTCTTGCTTGCCTTAAAAGAATTAGATCAAGTTGGATATCACGCCATTGAAATTTGGGGTGGCGCTACATTTGATGCATGCCTTCGTTTTTTAAACGAAGACCCATGGGAAAGACTTCGTAAAGCAAGAAAAGTTTGTAAAAATACAAAACTTCAAATGCTTTTTAGAGGTCAAAACATTTTAGGCTATCGTCATTATGCTGATGATGTTGTTGAAAAATTCGTTGAGAAATCAATTAAGAATGGAATTGATATCATTCGTATTTTTGATGCATTAAATGATATTAGAAACCTAGAATGTGCTGTAAAAGCAACCAAAAAGTATGGTGGAGAGTGTCAAATAGCTTTAAGCTATACAACTTCTCCAGTTCACACAGTTAATTACTATGTTGAACTTGCTAAAGAAATTGAAAAAATGGGTGCAGATTCCATTTGTATCAAAGATATGGCTGGTGTTATGACACCAACTGCAGCCTTTGAACTTATTTCTGCATTAAAGAAAAACACCAAGCTTCCAATCGAACTTCACTCACATTGTACCGGTGGTCTTTGCGAAATGACATATCAAAAAGCAATCGAAGCAGGTGTAGACATTGTTGACTGTGCAATTTCACCATTTGCTGGTGGTACATCTCAACCATGCACTGAATCACTTAATTTTGCTCTTCAAGGAACAGAATTTGATCCAAAATTAAATGCAGAGATGCTTAACAAAGCAGCAGAAAAACTTGCTCCAGTTAAAGCAAAATATCTTGCAAATGGACTATTAAATCCAAAAGTTCTTAGCGTTAACGCTAATATCATTAAATATTACGTTCCAGGCGGAATGCTTTCTAATTTAATTAATCAACTTAAAGCACAAAATGCTTCAGATAAGCTAGAAGCAGTTTTAGAGGAAGTTCCAAATGTCCGCAAAGACATGGGTTATCCACCTTTAGTTACTCCTCTTTCTCAAATGGTTGGCACTCAAGCTGTTATGAACGTAATTACTGGTGAACGATATAAAATGGTTCCAAAAGAGATTAATGATTATCTCCATGGAAAATATGGAAAATCTCCAGCACCTGTTAACGAAGAAATCAGAAGAAAAATTATTGGTGATGATAAAGTCATCGATTATAGACCTGCTGATGATTTAAAGCCTGAATTTGAGGCTCTTAAGAAAGAATATAAAGGAATTGCTAAGTCAGATGAAGATGTGCTTTCTATTGCTCTTTTTGGTGATGTTGCACTTAAATTCTTGAATCAAAGAAACGCTGATGCAATTCCAACTAAAATCAAGGTAAAAGCATAATGGTTACATTAGGTATTTGGCAAAATTTTGAAAACATGACAGTAGTGGATGCATTGCTTGTCGCTTTAATTTGTATTGTTATTGTTTTCTTTATTTTAGTTTTGCTAATTTTTATCACTTGGCTAATTAATTTAGGCATTGATAAAGTTGTTGCTTCTACTAGTATTCTTCCTAAGGAAGAAAATAAAATTCTAGAAGAAGATAAAGATGCTGTTGTAGCAGTATTAGCTGCAACAATTGATTTTAATAAAGAAACTGGTAAAAACGCCGAAGTTATATCGGTTACTAGAATCGAGGACTAATTATGAAAATTTACAAAATTAAAGTAAATGGTAAAACTTATAAAGTTGAGCTTGAAGCCATGGAAGAAATTGCAAGCGAAGCTCCAAAAGCAGAAGAAAAGAAAGCTGAAGCTCCAAAAGCATTAACTCCAGTAAGCGGCGAAGGAAATAAAGTTCTTTCTCCAATTCAAGGAACTGTTTTATCAATCGCAGTAAAAGTTGGTGACAAAATCAAAAAAGGTCAAAAAGTCTGTGTTGTTGAGGCAATGAAACTTGAAAATGATGTTGTTAGTGACTTTGAAGGCGAAGTTGCAGAAATTTTAGTTACTAAAGGTGCTAATGTTACCGCTAAAGCTCCTTTAATTATTGTTAAATAATTATGGAACAATTTGGACAAACAATAGGAGAATTCTTTAGGCAATCAGGTATCGCTGGTTTCTTTCAAGATGGTGGTTGGAAAAACCTCATCATGATTGTAATAGCGCTAGTTTTGATTTTCCTTGCCATTAAAAAGGATTTTGAACCTTATTTGCTCCTTCCAATCGGCTTTGCAATGTTACTAGTCAACATTCCATTTGCTGGGAATGAGCTATTGGCTTGGGATGAAAATAACCAAGGATTAATCTCCTTTTTACAGAAAGGTTTACCGATTTACCCGTGTCTGATCTTCCTGTGTATAGGCGCAACAACAGACTTTGGTCCTCTTATTTCAAATAAGAAGACAATGCTTCTTGGTGCAGCCGCTCAACTTGGAATTTTTGCTACATTTATCGGTGCAATTGCTCTTGGATTCAATGCTAAAGAAGCAAGTTCAATTGGTATTATTGGTGGTGCAGATGGACCAACAGCTATCTTAGTAACTAATAAATTAGCTCCAGATATGCTTGGCACAATTGCAGTTGTAGCCTATAGCTACATGGCTCTTGTTCCAATTATTCAGCCTCCAATTATTCGTCTTTTGACAACTAAAAAAGAAAGACAAATTAAAATGGAAACTCCAAGAGAAGTTTCTAAACGCGAAAAAATCATGTTCCCGATTATTGTTACTATTGTAACAGTTTGCTTAGTTCCTAGCTGTGCACCTTTAATTGGCTGTTTAATGCTTGGCAACTTGGTTAAAGAATCAGGTGTAGTTCCAAATATCACCAAAACACTTGCTAATAGCTTAATGTACATCGTTACAATTATCCTTGGCATTTGTGTTGGTGCTAAAACAAATGCAACTACATTCCTTGCAGATCCTCTTAAGACACTTGAAATCTTCGCTTTAGGTATTGCGGCATTTGCAATTGCTACAGCATTTGGTGTTTTAGGTGGTAAGATTATGTGCAAACTTACCAAAGGTAAAGTCAATCCAATGATTGGCGCAGCGGGTGTTAGCGCAGTTCCAATGGCTGCTCGTGTTGTTCATAAAGAAGGTGTTAAAGAAGATCCAACAAACTTCTTACTTATGCACGCAATGGGACCTAATGTCGCAGGTGTTATTGGATCAGCTGTTGCTGCGGGAGTTTTGCTGCTATTATTTATGTAAAACAACGAAGACCACATCGTTGATGTGGTTTTCTTTTTAGAATTATTTTATAATTTAATCATGAATTGTATACATTTTGACGAAATTGATTCCACAAATAAATATCTTAAGGAAAATTTTGATTCTTTAGAAAACTTTACTTTTGTTTCTTCTGATTACCAAAGTGGTGGAAAAGGTAGAGAAAATAGAGTTTGGCTTTCAAATAACTCTGAAAACTTACTTTTTTCATTCCTAATTAAAGATCAATCTTTACTTAAAAAGTTTAATGTTTTATCTATTGGAACGGCAACTTTAGTAGCGAGATTTTTAGAATTAAAAGGTCTTAAAAATGTATCAGTAAAATGGCCAAATGATGTGTATGTTAATGATAAGAAAATTTGTGGAATTTTACTTGAAGGAAATGTTGATCAATTTTTAGCTATTGGCGTTGGATTAAATGTAAATCAAACAAAGTTTGATGGTGATTATAGAGTTGATCCAACATCAATGAAAATTGAGTTAAAAGAAGATATTGATTTAGAAGCTCTAGAAGTTGAATTGTTTGAGTTTATTTTTAAACATATTAATCAAAAACTTTTTAACAAAAAAACATTTGAATTTTTGAACACTCATAATTACTTGTTAAATAAAAAAGTAAAAGCAGGAAATATTATCGGAAAAGTTAGTGGCATTACTAAAGATTTTGGATTATTAATTGGCGATACTGCTATAAATTCACTTGAAATTAAAATTATATAAACAAGATATTTTTTCTATTAATGTAAAAATACATTGACAAAAAGTACTTATAGTGTAAAACTATATTTACATTATGAGAAAAGAAATTATTATTACACCAAGATTACAAAACACTTTAAGTGTTATGGGTGAGCAAATTAAACTTGCTAGACTTAGAAGGAATCTTTCAGCGTCATTAGTAGCAGAAAGAGCTGGTATATCTAGACCAACTTTAATAAAAGTTGAAAGAGGTGCTCCTGATGTTTCTATCGGAACCTATGCTCGTGTTTTACAAGCATTAGGAGGAATGCATGAAGATTTACTTCTTATTGCTAGAGATGATGAAACTGGAAGAACATTCCAAGATTTAGGTTTGAAAGTAGGGAAGAGAGTTAAAAGATGAAAGCAAAACAAATTGATGTCTATTTAAACATTGATTCCAATGATTTATTAGTTGGGCATCTTTTTGTTGATGTAATTAAAGGAAAAGAAATTTACTCATTTTCATATGATAATTCATATTTAAATATAAAAAATAACTTTGTTATTGATCCTGAATTAAGCTTAATCGAAGGAAGGCAATACAAGAAAGATTCATCCTCAATTTATGGTTTTATTTCTGATACTATTCCGGATAGATGGGGAAGAAATCTCTTAATCAGAAATGAAAAAAGAAAAGCTTTATTAGAAAAAAGGAACCCAGAAAAATTTGGTGATTCCGACTTTTTACTTGGAGTTAATGATTTCACAAGACAAGGCGCTTTGAGATACAAACTTCATACTTCTTATAAGTTTTTAGGAGAAGGCGGAAAACAAAGTGTTCCAAAACTAGTTTATATAAATAAACTTGAACAACTATGTTTTGATATTGATGCTCTTTCAGATGATGATTTAAAGGATTTGTTTAATCCAGGTTCATCTTTAGGCGGAGCACGCCCAAAAGCAACTGTTTTTGATAATAATGGTGCTTTATATATTGCTAAGTTTTCACATAAACAAGATGATTATGATGTTCCAAAATTTGAATACTTTGCTAATTTATTAGCAATAGAGTGTGGATTAAAGGTTCCTGAATGTAAATTAATAAAAGGAAATAAATCAATTTTTCTAGAAAAACGTTTTGATAGGGATGGTTCAAAAAGGATTCCTTATGTATCGGCAATGACTCTATTAGGGGCATCCGATGGAGATAATGAGTTGTACTCATATTTAGATTTAATTGATTTAATTAATGCATATTCAGTCAATCCAAATTCTGATTTAATTGAGATGTTTAGACGATTAGTTTTTAACTGTATTATTCACAATGGTGATGATCATTTAAGAAATCATGGATTTTTATTTAATGGAAAAGGATATGAATTATCTCCTGTTTTTGATATAAATCCTGATCCAAATGCAATAGGCTTATCATTAAGTTTTGATGGATTTGAACACATGTTTAGCTTTGCTAATTGTTTAGAAATTTCTAAATTTTTTGGATTAAACAAAGAACAGGCAATTATCATTATTAAGAAAATGGTAACAACAGTTTCTTCTAAATTTGATGTTATTGCAAAAAAAGCAAAAATAAGTGAAGCAGAACTAAAAAAGTTCATTTATATAAAAGAAAATAATTTCTAAGTTAAATATTATATCAGTAAAAAATATTGATTTAAATCTTTCGTCATGCGTATAATATTAGTGCTGTTAAATCAGTATAAATTTACCGATAAATATGACAAAGATTTCAAAGAGACAACTAGAAAGATACCCAATTTACTTAAGATATTTATTCATTTTAAGAGATTCAGGTGTCAAAAATATTTCCGCTCCAGCTATCGCTAGAGCTTTACAACTTTCAGAAGAACAAGTTAGAAAGGATCTTCAAGTTGTTACTTCTAAAGAAGGAAAACCTAAATCAGGCCGTGATGTCCTTGAATTAATTCAAGACATTGGTAATTTCTTAGGTTATAAAGATTCTACAAAAGCAGTAGTTATTGGCTGTGGCCACTTAGGTCAAGCTTTTTTAAACTATAAAGGCTTTGAAAAATATGGCTTAGACATCATTGCAGGTTTTGATATTGATAAGAATTTAATAGGCACACAGGTCAATCATAAACATATTTACGATATGAAAGAAATTGAATCAGTGTTGCCACTTTTAAACGCTAAAATTGCAATTCTTACTGTTCCTGCAAGTGTTGTAAATCAAGTTGCAAAGAAGCTTGTTAAAGGCGGAATTAAAGGAGTTTGGAACTATGTTCCAGTACGTTTAGATGTCCCTGATAGTGTTGTGGTAGAAAATGTTAACTTAGCATCTTCTCTTGCAATACTTTCACATAAATTAAATAAAGGAGAATAGTGTATGGCAAAAGAAACTATTTTAAGTCCTCAAGAAGAAGTAGATGCTCTTGTCAAGAATGCTCAAAAAGCACTTGATGAATTTTTACTTCTTGATCAAGAACAAATAGACCACATCGTTGCAAAATGTTGTGTCGCAGGTCTTGATCATCATGGTTCTTTAGCTCAATTAGCAGTTGAAGAAACAAAACGCGGTGTCTTTGAAGACAAAGCCACCAAGAACTTATTCGCTTGCGAATACGTTCAAAATAATATGAGACACCTTAAGACTGTTGGTGTCATTTCAGAAGATCCAGTCACTGGTATTACTGAAATTGCCGATCCAATTGGCGTTGTTGCAGGTGTTACTCCTGTTACAAATCCAACTTCAACAGTCATTTTCAAATCATTGATTTGTTTAAAAACAAGAAACCCAATTATCTTTGGTTTCCACCCAAGCGCACAAGAATCTTCGAAAGCAGCTGCAATTGTTATGAAGGAAGCTGCGGAAGCAGCAGGTGCACCAAAGAATTGTATTCAATGGATTGAGCACCCAAGCATGGATGCTACAACAGCATTGATGCATCACCCAGGAGTTGCAACAATTCTTGCTACTGGCGGTAACGCAATGGTTAATGCAGCTTATAGCTGCGGTAAACCAGCAATGGGTGTTGGCGCAGGTAACGTTCCTGCATATATGAATAAATCATGCGATGTTGAACAAGCAGTAAATGACATTACATTATCCAAAGCATTTGATAACGGTATGATTTGTGCATCAGAGCAAGCCGTTATTATTGATGAAGAAATCTACAAAAAAGCAGTGGATACATTCAAGAGATTCAAAGTTTATTTTGTCTCTCCTGAAGAAAAAACAAAGCTTTCTCGCTTTATGTTTGGCTATGCCAAAGGCGATAAAGATGTTGAACTTGGTAAGTTAAATCCTGCTATTGTTGGTCAATCTGCAGTTTGGATTGCAAAACAAGCAGGCTTTGATGTTCCAGTAGATACATCTGTTTTAGCAGTCGAATGTAAAGAAGTTGGTCCAAAAGAACCAATTTCTAGAGAAAAGCTTTCACCAGTATTAGCTGTTTTCAAAGTTAAAGATGATAAAGAAGGCTTTAAACGCGCTGCCGAAATGGTTGAATTTAATGGTTTAGGTCATAGTGCTGCAATTCATTGTAAAGAACAAGCTATGGCTGATGCTTATGGCGAAAATTGTAAAGCTATGAGAATCATTTGGAATTCACCAGCCACCTTTGGTGGAATTGGTAATGTCTATAACTCATTCCTTCCAAGTTTAACTCTTGGTTGTGGTAGTTATGGTAAAAACTCAATTGGCGGTAACGTAAGTGCCGTTAACCTATTAAATGTCAAGAAAGTTGGCAAAAGGAGAAATACAGTGCAGTGGTTTAAAGTTCCGCGTAAGATTTACTTCGAACGCAATTCAATACAATATTTACAAAGTTGTAAAGATTTAAACAAAGTCTTTATTGTTACCGATACTTCAATGGTTCAATTCGGTTTCTTTAAGAAAATCGCAGACCAATTAAATATGAGACGTAACAAAGTTACGATGCAGTTATTCTGCGATGTTGAACCAGATCCAGATATTTCAACAGTTAGAAAAGGTACTGAAATGATGAAAATCTTCCAACCAGATGCAATTATTGCACTTGGTGGTGGTTCAGTCATGGATGCTGCTAAAGGAATGTGGTTGTTCTATGAACACCCAGAAGTAAACTTTGACGATATCAAGCAAAAATTCATGGATATTCGTAAGAGAGCCTTCAAATACCCAGAACTTGGAGCAAAATCTCGTTTGATTTGTATTCCTACAACCTCTGGTACAGGTTCAGAAGTTACTCCATTTGCAGTTATTTCAGATAAAGCAAATAACAAGAAATATCCTCTTGCAGACTACGCTTTAACTCCAACTGTCGCAATTATCGATCCAGAATTCACAACCAACCTTCCAGCAAGACCAACTGCTATGACAGGTATGGACGTCTTAACCCACGCCATTGAAGCTTATACGTCAGTTATGGCAAGTGACTTTACTGATGGTTTAGCCTTAAAGGCTATTCAACTCGTATTCGAGTACTTACCAAGAGCAGTTAAAGATGGAAAGAATGACTTAGAAGCACGTGAAAAAATGCATAATGCTGCCACAATTGCAGGTATGGCATTTGCTAATGCTTTCTTAGGAATGACCCACTCTATGGCTCATAAAGTTGGTGCTGAATTCCATGTTGTCCATGGTTTAGCTTGTGGCATTCTCTTACCACACGTAATTATGTACAATGGACAAGTTCCAACTAAACTCGCTGTTTGGCCAAAATACAATCATTACTGTGCAGATAAGAAGTATCAAGAAATTGCAAAACTTCTTGGCTTACCAGCAAAAACTCCTGAAGAAGGTGTCAGATCACTTGCTAAAGCATGTGATGATCTTGGAAAAGAGATTGGCCTTGATATGAACTTCAAAGCATGTGGCATCGATGAAAAAGAGTGGAATAAACACTTGGATAGAATCGCAATGCTTGCATACGAAGATCAATGCTCACCAGCAAACCCAAGAGTTCCAATGGTTGAGGATATGAAGGTAATCTTGAAACAAGCTTATAAAGGTTTTAACCTATAAAACCTATAAGAAAAAAATAAAATGAGGACTATGTCCTCATTTTTCTTTTATTTGGTAACACTTACAATTTTTTTATAAATTGTTTGTGTTATTATATTGCTAATCTTTCAGAAAAAGGAGCTAAAAAACTATGCCAAAAATTGCAGTTTTAACTTCAGGTGGTGACGCACCAGGCATGAACGCTTGTGTTCGTGCTGTTGTTCGTTCAGGAATTAAACAAGGATGTGAAATGTTCGTTGTTTACGAAGGTTTCAAAGGACTTGTTGAAGGCCGTATTGAACCAGTTGACAGAAACTTTGTTTCTGACACAATCAATAGAGGTGGTACAATTCTTAGATCTGCTAGACTTCCAGAATTTAAGGAAGAAGCAATCCAAAAGATGGCTATCAAACAACTTGAATCATACGGAATCGATTCATTAATTGTTATTGGTGGTGATGGAACTTACAGAGGCGCTAAAGATTTAGCAGCTAAAGGAATTCACACAATCGGAATCCCAGCATCAATTGATAACGATGTTTGCTCAACTCAAGAATGTATTGGTTTCGATACATGCCAAAACACAATCTGTGATTGTGTCGATAAAATTAGAGATACATCAGCATCACATGCTAGATGTACATTTATCGAAGTTATGGGTAATAAATGTGGTGATTTAGCACTTTATTCTGGTTTAGCAGAAGGTGTTGAAATTGTTATTTCAAATGACCACCCATATACTGAAGAAGATGTTGTTAATAAACTTAAATCACTTAAAGGTGGTAAGAAAAAACACGCATTAGTCATCGTTTCTGAAAAGATTTTCCCAAATATTTTTGATTTCGCAAAGAAAGTTACTGAAAAAACTGGTATTGAATGTAGAGCAGAAGTTCTTGGTCACCTCCAAAGAGGTGGAAGCCCAACTGCACATGACCGTATTATTGCTACAAGATTTGGTGTTGAAGCTGTTCAAGCAATCCTTGATGGTGATTCATCAGTGGCACTCGGTTTATTCGGTGGCGAAATCAAAAGAGTTCCATTTGAAGAAGCATTCATTATGGAAAGAGACATTCACAAAGATCTCTTACACATTTTAAAACTTGTTAATAGATAATAACAAAGTTATAATAGTTGCATAAAGGAGACGTGAAATATGAAAGAATCAGTTTCACCTAACCTTAAATAACGAGGAAACTCGTATCTATATTAAAAGGCACCAACGCGGTGCCTTTTTTCTTGTCTGAGCCAGTGTGCAAACGCTGAGCGAGTTAAAACCCCCAGATAGTCTGGGGTGGAGGTAAAACTTATAGTTTTGCCAAGATAAAGAAAAACTCCTACAATTAATGTGCGGTCCAACGCAGATTAATTGAAAGGAGTGTCATGTCGACTGACAATTTAAGTTTAGCACACACATGTTGGAATTGTAAGTACCACATAGTGTTTGCACCAAAATACCGAAGAAAAGAATTCTTCGGAACCAAAAGACTTGAAATCGGAAAGATTTTAAGAAAGCTTTGCGAATTCAAGTCGATCAACATCATCGAGGCAGAAGTTTGTCCCGATCACGTACACATGCTTGTGGAGATTCCTCCAAAAATGTCTGTTTCTGGTTTTGTGGGATATCTCAAAGGAAAAAGTAGCCTTATAATTTATCAAAAATGGGGAAACTTAAAATTTAAATACAGAAACAGAGAATTTTGGTGTAGAGGCTATTACGTGGATACGGTTGGCAAGAACAAAGCCAAAATAGCCGAATACATCAGGAATCAACTAAAAGAGGATGAAGCGGTTGTCCAATTGACAATCGACTTCCCCGACGACCCGTTTACGGGTAGCTAGTAAAACTAGCAAGCGGTGGACCGCAATCGCCCCCTGTTGGGGCGGCTGGTAAAAGAGGGTTAACACAACCCGATATATGAAAAACCACCGGATTGTCCGGTGGATAGTTATTAATTATATAATATTCGACCAAGTCTGATGTGCGTTGCGCCTTCATTGAGGGCGCTTTTATAATCATCAGACATGCCCATTGATAAGTATGGAATTTTAATATTTAGTTTCTTTTCAATTTTGTCTCTTAATTCTCTTAATTTTTTGAATTGAGAATCTAAAGATTCTTCATCGCTAGCTTTAATTGCCATCATCATAAATCCAACGAGCTCAATTTTAGAGAATTTTTGGAGTTCTTTTACAAAGTTTTCAACTTCGTAATATGGGACACCATTTTTGTTTTCTTCTAAATTAATAGAAACTTCAATAAAACATTTAAGTTTGTGAGTGCAGTGGTCTTCAATTACTTTTGCAAGCTTAAGAGAGTCGAGAGAGTGTAAAAAATCGATTTTATTTATAACGTCCAAAGCCTTGTTTCTTTGAAGGTGACCAATGAAATGCCACGTGATTTCGCGGTTATTTAGTAAAGAATACTTTCTTAAAAAGGATTCTGTGCGGTTTTCGCCAAAATTAGTTATTCCCATTCGAAAAAGTTCGTTCATGTCATCAACATCAACATATTTTGTTGCTGCAACAAGGGTTACATCACTAGGAATAGTTTTTAAGAAATCTTTGATATCTTTTCTAATCATGCATAAAAGTATAATACTTTTTGACTAAAAGAGATAATTTTTCTAAAATATAAGTTAAGGAAAATAAATATGAACAAAAAAATATTATTCGCTATTCCATTACTAGCTTGTATTTTGACGTCCTGTAAAGGCACTGTTCACTATAGTGA
>JAGHUR010000017.1 GCA_018064745.1 Candidatus Fiminaster equi | reverse complement strand
GATTTATTTCTTGCAAATAATTAATAAAAATTGATGTTAAATGCTTTTTTAAAGATACATAAGCTGAATCATAAATATTTTCATAATTTGATTTTAAACATTTGTTCGTTTGGTCATTTTGGCAATTGTAAATATACTGAACTGATTTGATAATCTTCAAAAGAGAGTTAATATCTCCTCGTTTCAAAACGAAAATTTTTTCAAGTTCAAAATATGAAATTTGCCCTAATGAATCCAGTGCTTTTACTACACTATTAAAACATGCGTAATTATTTAATATCATTGATTTACAGTTGCTTGCCAAATTGATATCATTTGTCGCAATAGCAAAACCTTGGTCAAGAAAAGTAATTGGTTTTGACGAAGCTAAAAATTCCCCTTTCAACAGTCTAAAAATATTTGTTCTTGCGGTTTCTCTATTTGAAAAAACTTTTTGTTTCAACAATTCATTAATAAGCAAGCTTACAGTCAAACATCCATTTTTTAAAATTTCTTTTATCTTTTTATACACAATTTCTTGTTTCATGAAACGCCTCCATATTAATAATTTAATTTATAAATAAAGAGCTCTCAATACACTTTTTTCATACGATAGATGTAATTTATATATAAATTATTATTTCTCATTAAACTATTCTAAATGAAACGGCTAATATAATAAAAGCTTTTCGACAGCAGTTAATATTTCGCGAAATTATATAAAAGAAAAAGGTTTGAAGAATTATTCCTTTCTCCAAACCATTTTATTTACTACTCCAACATAGGATTGAATTAGTTTTACTACTTTATCTGATACATTTGTATCAATGTAATTATCTACTGGATGACAACCAGCTTTATTATTGATTGCGACTTCTACTGCTTGGAGTAGATTCTTTTCATCTATTCCAGCGAGTACGAAGCATGCATCATCTAATGCTTCTGGTCTTTCTGTAGATGTACGAATACAGACTGCTGCGATTGGTTTGCCAATAGAAGCATAGAAGCTTGATTCCTCTGGTAAAGTACCAGAGTCAGACACAACACAGAAAGCATTCATTTGAAGGTTGTTGTAGTCATGGAAACCTAATGGTTCATGCATCACTACTCTAGGATCAAGCTTGAATCCTGTAGCTTCAAGTCTTTTTCTTGATCTAGGATGGCATGAATAGAGTATTGGCATATCATATATCTCTGCCATCTTATTGATAGCGGAGAACAAGCTATTGAAGTTCTTCTCTGTATCAATGTTTTCCTCACGGTGTGCAGAAAGAAGAATATACTTGCCCTTTTTAAGGGAAAGTTTATTCAATATGTCACTGGATTCAATCTCGTTGATATTTTGATGGAGAACTTCTGCCATTGGCGATCCAGTGACATATGTTCTTTCTTTTGGAAGTCCACAATCTGCTAAATATCTTCTAGCGTGTTCAGAGTACGCTAAGTTAACATCAGAGATGATATCAACAATTCTTCTATTTGTTTCTTCTGGGAGGCATTCATCTTTACATCTATTACCAGCTTCCATATGGAAGATTGGAATATGAAGACGTTTTGCTCCTATTACTGAAAGACATGAATTAGTATCTCCAAGTACTAGAACTGCATCTGGTTTAATCTCCACCATTAATTCATATGATTTTGCAATGATGTTGCCCATTGTTTCACCAAGGTCTTTTCCAACAGCGTTTAAGTATATATCTGGATCTTTTATCTTAAGGTCTTTAAAAAAGACACCATTGAGGTTGTAATCATAGTTTTGGCCTGTATGTGCAAGAAGAGTATCAAAGTATTCTCTACATTTATTTATGACTGCTGCAAGACGAATGATTTCTGGTCTTGTACCTACAATAATCAAAAGTTTGAGTTTTCCGTTGTCTTGAAAGTGTTTATATGACAAATTGGCACATTTCTCGTTTAATGATTTTACAAGTTCATTTAATTCACCTTCCTCAAGTGAATTTTCATTTTCATATCTTTGATATGTTCTTAATGAGACACCGAGCTTTTCGGCGGCTACAGATTGGCTTATACCAAGGTTTTTTCTAGTTTCGAGTAATTTATTCATGCCTAAATAATACGCCAAAAGTCATATAAAAGCAAATATAATAATAAATATTGTCATAATACTGACATATTTGACATAAAATTAATAAAAGACGCCCTTTCGGACGTCTATATATATCTTATCTATATAATATATATTAATCAGGATTCTTAATACGTTTGATCCAAATTAATTCATTCTTATGTTCGTTTGTACCTTGACTCATAAGAGAATAGGTTGAACCACAGTTAGAACAGTAACAGTTACCGTTTTCTTGTTCACCATCCATGTATGCTCCACATACTGGACAAACTTTTGCATAAAGTGAAGTATCACCTTCTGCAAAGATAAGACATGATTTAATCATATTTGTGATATTAGCATCAATCTTATAGCAATGAGGTGAACAGATGATTACATCATCTTTCTCAGTGCCATCAATTGGTGTAATAACAAATGCGTTAGTGTAATCCTTTTTAAGTCTTTGGTTGATGAGTTTTCTAAAGTGGACTGATAATTCTTCAACATTTAAGAATTCTTCGTCTTTCTTCGAAACAAGGTCAATACTTACAAGGGATGCTCTTCTACCAGTAAACATAGCATCAGCTTCTGTTTGAGGTGTTTTTGTGTAGTTAAATTCAAATTTAATATCAATGTGATCTTTATCAGTTGTTGTGATGAAGCAATTCATTTCATCTTTCACTACTTTGTAGTTTTCACATTTAAGTAAGTTAGCATTGATTTCAAGTTTATTTCCAGCATCATATGGTGCCATAAATCCTCGGTCTGCTAAAACAGAGAAAATGTTAGAAATAACAAAGTTATGGTAATCAATTGGATCAACTGGTTTCTTTTCTTCTTCAACCTTGTCCATTTTAATAAGTCTTAAATAGAAGTTATAGCATGGAGCATAAGAACGGTCTTCTGCTAAGATGTTTGTAATATGAACATCACTATCAGAAAGAGGTTTTTGATCCTTTAAATAATGATAGAATGGGGTTGAATAGAAGTTATTAATTCTGTTCTTTGCTTTGACAAGCATCTTCCAGTCATCAAG
The DNA here is from genome assembly GCA_018064745.1 of Candidatus Fiminaster equi. Lineage (GTDB taxonomy): Bacteria > Bacillota_I > Bacilli_A > RFN20 > CAG-826 > Fiminaster > Fiminaster equi. The sequence continues at coordinate 37,097 of JAGHUR010000017.1, read as the reverse complement.
GAATGATGCATCAGATGTTGTTAAAAGTAAGTTTTCTTCACTCTTTGGTGTGAGTGCTGAAATCTTATCTAAGTTTGCAATATCTTTAACATCATCAATAGATGCAAGAGAAACCGTCTGACCAACATAATTCTTATTGACTCTCTTAACCATTTCATTGAGTTTTGCAATAGCGTGGTTAAGTAAGTTGTTAATTTTATTAACTAAGTTGAGTAAGAATCTATTTTCGTAGATTGCGAAGTCAGCTTCGTAAACAGTTGTATAAACCTTCTCTGGTTTAAATTCCTCATCTTTAAGTCTCCAAAGCTTAGAAGTCTTGGTGGTCATTTTCATATCATTACCATCAACTTTAACTGCTTGCTCTGCAAGACGGATTTCCTTATCAAAACGTACGTGAGTACGTGGGTTTGAAGCGATGGACATGATTTTCTCGGTTACTTCATCGAGTTGATCAATCCATGGGAAATCAACTTTTTCTTCATAGGCATTGCTCTTTAAACCACTTGCAAGGGCTCCAGCAGAGCTCTTTGAAAATGCTTTTCCAATCTCAACAAAAGTACCTTGGGTAACAAGTTGATTTAAAAGCTTTTCATTGTAGCTAGATAAGTAATTGCCAATATCAGTCTTCATATACTATATGATTATGCAAGTTTCTTGCTAATGAGGTTAACTAATTTTTCAGTCTTAAGGAATACACCTTTACCGTATTCAGTATTGAGGTAACGTGTAAGTTTAACTAAACCATCTTTAATGTATGATTCAAATTTACCGTTTAATTTACGGAGAATCTTATTTGCGAACATTAAGTCGAGAGCTTGTTCCTTTGTACCACCAAGGGCAACGAAAACAGGAACGAAGTTTTCAATTTGGTTCATAATACGGTTACCAAACTTAACATCGAATGTATCTGCAGTAAATGCAGCGAGTTTGAGGAATTTGAGTTTTTCTTCATCGGAGAGTTTGTTTTCTTCGTGCGCTCTACATTCTGCAAACATCTTTTCGAGTTCACCACATTTTAATGGATGTGGATCATATGGATAGTCTGATTCAAATGGAATATTAAGTTCTTCAAAGTCAATAGCAATAACACGGTCATAGACCTTGTCTGTAATTGTAAATGTTGAGTCATCGATGTTAACTGTACCAATGAACCATGTATTTGTTGGAATACGGGCCATACCACCTTCAAGTTTCTTTGGCATGACTACGTCATCGTGGATTTGAATGAGTGGGACTAACCAGTCTGCTGATGGATATTCAAAGATTGATAAGAAGTCAGCGAAATAGTACTCAACACGGGAAATATTCATTTCATCGAGAACGAGTAAGTTAACTTTGTCTGGAGTATAGCTAGCTTCATATAAGTGTTTTAAGAACTCAGTTTCTTTGAATTCGTTAGCAAATTCTGAGAAATAACCAGTAACGTCTGATCTATCTCTCCATGTTGCTTGGACTGGGAAGAACCATGCTTTTGAACCAATGTATTCAAGGAATACACGTGGGAGTGTGGTCTTACCTGTACCTGATAAGCCTTGTAAAAGAATCATTCTTGAAGACGCAAGACCTGCGATGAATGATCTAATAATTGTAAGATCAAAGTAATATTTTTGATGGCAAAGGTATGATTGGAACTCATATGCAAACTGTGTGAATTCTTCATATGTAATTTCTTTTGGTTCTTCGACAACTTCTTGTTCAGGAATTTCTGGAACCTCTTCGCCTCTTTCAATTGCTGCTTGTCTATCAGCTTCAGCTTGTGCTTTAGCAGCTTCTTCTTCAGCCTTTTTAGCTTCAATTTCTTCATATTTCTTATCGATGTTATCAAGAGCTGGGAAGATATTGAATCCGGCCATTGAGTTTTTCTTTTGTCCGTTCTTTTGAGCATCTTTAGCTCTTGCAAGTGCGTCGCCTGACAAGCCTTTGGCTTCTGCCATTGAAGAAGCAATATCTGCTGCTGCAGCTTGTGTTGCAGCCATTGATTCTTGATATTCTTCGGATTGCATAACTGATTTGGAAACGCCTGAAACAATTAAGCTAATCAAGAAGACAATAACTTTAAATAAGCAGAATAAAACTAAACATGCAGCTGGGAATATAGCAACAAGTAACATGACAATTCCGATAGTTGGAAGTGTATTTGTTAACAAGTTATGACCAATAAATGATGCGTTTTTTTGAGCAGCTGGAAGTGGTAAATTTGGAACTAAAACAAGGAGAATAAGTAGGATTAAACCAGCCATTAAGAGACCAGCAAGAATGAAATATACTACATTAAATGTGACTTTTTGCTTTGCAGAAAGAGGTTCACCTTTTTTACGGATTTGTTTTGCTTCTTTTTTTTGCAAGATGTTCTTCTTAAAGAAGAATGTTGTAAATACCGCGAAGAAGACGATTACAAATAAGAAGAATGTAATCCATGTCATCATCGTGACATCGAAGTTAATCTTCAATGTTCCGCTAAAGAAATCTGCAATAGAATTTAAAAATTTAGCGTTAAATTGTTTTCTTAAGAAGTTCTCCTTATCAAGGCAGAACATAAAGAATGCAGCAAGTGCAAAAATTACAACAAAGATAGAAAAGAAAACACCCTTGCTAACAAGGACTTTTTTGGTTTTCATGACTGTCTTGGTTGCTACAACTTTATGTTGTGAGTTTGGTGTGTTAGTAGTTTCCATAATTATCTCCAGTTGCTTTATATTCTACCAAAATATATTACTTATTCCAAAGAATAATTTACTATTTATACATATATGGGTCTATTTTGAGTGTTTGTTTTGAAATTTTTTGTTCGAATTAATCGATACTTTTTCAAAATAGAGCCAATAATAAAAAGATGACACTTATTTTAAGTATCATCCTTGATTATTAGAAGATTCGACTAGTCGTCTAAGTCGTTGATATGATCTCTTTCAATGGTACAACCAAGTGCCATAAATGAGTTAGCAAGAGCTGGTAAAAGTGTAAGCATTGCGAGCTCACCAAAGACAAGCAAAATACCAACTAACCAATCAGTGCCATTCACAAATGTTCTGATCATGAAAATTGTGTAGAAAACAAGACCAACAACCATGAAACAAACTGTCATAAATCCCATGCATTTGTAATACTTGGAATCAAAGCCATAATGTCTTCTCATATTTCTTCTCCTTTCAATGGATTTTCTTGAAATGGATTACTAAAGTAATCCTGATACAGTAAAGAATAGGATAACTACTGCAACACCCATAGTTACAATTCCGAGTAAATTTAAGATGCTAGCAAACTTCTCCTAGTAGGTGTCATATTCTTGGAAAGTTTTGATCACTTTAAAGATTTGGCCTAATGCCCATGCAAAAGTGATAATGCCAGCAACAATACCCATAATAATGAAGTAAGTAGATAACATATTGTTTTCCTTTCTTTTTTTACCAAACAACTAGAGCGTGGAAGAGAAGCAATTGAAACAAAATACAAAATAAGAGTCCAACTACTATTCCAGTTCTAATTAATACTTCTCTCATTTTTATCTCCTTGGTAGTGAGCAAGTTTTTGCTTTGCTCAACTATATATTCAAAGAAAAACAAGTATGTGTAAAATACAGAAAAATTATATAGATTATAGGTATTTAATTATAAAGAAAAGACATTAACAAAGTTAATGCCTTAATCTTCTACTTTTTCGTATCTGTATTCCTGATTTGAATCAGGATATTTTTCTTTATCTACCTTAGATAGAAACATTACAAGTGGTCTTACAAATATACCATAATCTCCATATAGAGCTTGATACACCACCATCATTTCATTTGTTTCAGTGTTCTTTGCTATCTCAATTACCTTATAGAGATTTCCTTTGAAATGTTTATATTTAGCACCTTTTTCCACTGTTCTCATTTTAGGTCTACATCCTCTTTGTATGTATCTGCAGTTTCATCTGAGTATACTTCTGAGATCCACATTAATGTAATTGATTCCTCATCACCAACATTTTTAATGTCGTGCGTATAATTAGGAATAATATCAACTTTCTTAGATTCAATTCCTTTTGTTGGGAACTCAAGGATTTCAGTGCCACCTATTTTTCTTTGTCTTGTCACACATTCACCTTTGACAGTCATAAAAATTTCATTCTTATATGTGTGGAAGTGTCCACCTTTTGTGATTCCTGGGAAAGACTTGTTGATTGATATCTGACCATGTTTCTTTGATTTGTAGATTTCCTCGAATGAACCACGTTGATCTGCTGCAAAATTGAATTTGTAGCCATCTTCACTTAAATAATCAAGGAATGAAACAAACAATTTATATTCAAAATCGTTATGAATTACAGGAAGATGTTCATCTGATTCCACTGCCATTTTAAATCTGTAGAGGTTATCTGCAAGATCTCCAAGAGAACAATCATGCGCTGGGGAAACAGAAAGAATGTTTTTAGATGGCTTAATTTCACCATTTACGCATCCTAAAAAAGTATTAACAATATCTTCAACATAATTGTAATGAACAACATAGGTTCTGTCCCTGATTTCAATAGGTAAATCATGAGCGATATTGTACATGAAAGTTGCTGCTGCAGAGTTGTAATTTGGTCTGCACCACTTACCAAAAACATTAGCTAATCTGAAGACATAAACAGGTAGTCCAGAATTTAGTAAAAAATCCTCTCCCATTTTCTTAGATTTGCCATAGTCATTATCAAGTGCAGCTTGGATGGAAGATGACATAATAACTGGGATTTCACGGCGATTTTCGCGTAAAAAGTCCACTATTTTCTTTGTGAAGTTAGTATTTCCATCATAAAATTCTTCAACGGTTAATGGACGATTTATTCCAGCCAAATGAATGACAAAATCAGCTTCTTTTATGTAGTTAATTAAGTCACTTTCTGTCTTGTCTAAATCGTATGGCAAAACTTCGTGGTTGGACTTGATCAAAGCCTTAACCATGTGCTTACCAATAAAGCCATTAGAACCAGTAACTAAAACTTTCATTTTTTGTCCCTAAAATTTTATTATTCGTGTTGTCTAACTGGACCACCAAATAATTCGAGTTTTTTAAGAAGTTTTTTCATACCTTCAACATCGAGTCTTCCAGTGTTATGAGATGTATATGATTCTCCAAGATTAAGCTTTTTGTTTCCTTTGGAGAAATATTTATCATAGTTGAGATCTCTATTATCTGCTTTGACACAGAAGAAGTTGCCCATATCAACAGCCTTAAGCATTTCTTCTTGAGTGACAAGTGTTTCAAAGAGTTTTTCGCCATGACGTGTTCCGATATATGAAATGCCAGTCTTGCTACCAGTTAATGAGATAACTGCTTTAGCAAGTGTATCAATTGTGGCTGCTGGAGCTTTTTGAACAAACAAATCACCTTGTTCACCATGTTCAAATGCATAGAGTACTAAATCAACAGCATCATCAAGTGTCATCATAAATCTTGTCATATCAGGATTTGTAATTGTAATTGGTTTACCATCTTTGATTTGTTGTAAAAATAGAGGAATAACTGAACCACGAGATGCCATGACATTACCATATCTTGTTAAACAAAGAACTGTATCGCCTTCAAGAAGTTGTCTTGATCTTGCAATAACGTTCTTTTCCATAAGAGCTTTTGAAATGCCCATTGCGTTAATTGGGTATGCTGCTTTATCTGTAGATAAGAAGATTGCTTTCTTAACATGGTTTTGAACGCATGCTGTAATAACGTTGTCTGAACCAATAACATTAGTTCTGACTGCTTCCATTGGATAGAATTCACAAGATGGAACTTGTTTAAGTGCTGCTGCAGAGAAAACATAGTCAACACCTTTGAATGCATCAATAATACTTGGAAGGTTACGAACATCACCAATATAGAATTTAAGTTTGGAGTTGTTATATGCCTTTCTCATATCATCTTGTTTCTTTTCATCACGAGAAAGAATTCTGATTTCTTTGATGTCAGTTTCCAAGAATCTATCTACAACTGCATGGCCAAATGAACCAGTACCACCTGTAATCAATAAGACTTTGTCTTTAAGGATTGATGTATCCTTTGCTGCATGTTCATTTAAAATTTCAATCATTCTTGTTAATTTTAATTGATCAGCTTTCTTTTCATCCTTTTCATATGAAACATATGTACGAAGAGCAACACCTACAACTTTTGCTGCTTCTTCTTGAGTTAATTTGCAATTTTTGCGAGTTTCTTTTAATGTCATATTTGCACCTCTTTGTTATATACATAGTATACCATTGGCACTAAAAGTAAAGAAAAAGTGCAAAAGTTGCATATTTTGCCATATTTTCGCATACGCATTTATTTAATTAAAAGATATAGTAAAATATGCAATTTGTTCTAAAACTAAACTATTTTCTTCGATATTTGAACGCTTTTATTAAATTCTAATAGCAAATCCGTTCATTTTATGATAAACTTGACCTCAGTTTTGAACAAAAGAGGTAGAATCATGTCACTTAGTAAGAAACAATTCGACATTTTATCACTGCTTGAAGGTGGTAATAAATCACAAAGAGATTTAGAAAAAGAGACAGGCTATTCTCTTGGAACAATCAACAAAGTTGTTAATGAACTCCAAGACCTTGGCTATGTTGAAGGAAAACAAATTTCAAAGAAAGGACTTGAAGCACTCGAACCATACCGTGTAAAAAGAGCAATATTCATTGCTGCAGGCTTTGGTTCTAGACTTGTCCCAATCACACTTAATACACCAAAACCACTCGTTAAGGTTCATGGTAAGAGAATCATTGATTCCCTAATCGATGCTTGTTTAGAAGCAGAAATTAAAGAAATCTACATTGTCCGTGGTTATCTTGGCGAACAATTTGATCAACTTCTATACAAATATCCAATGATCAAATTCTTAGAAAACCCAAAATACAATGAGGCTAATAACATCGGTTCAGCTTACATAGCTAGGGACTTAATTAGAAATTCATACGTCCTGGAAGCCGACTTATTAGTGTCCAATCCAAAGATTATTCGTAAGTATCACTACACATCAGATGTTCTTGGTATTTACAAAGACAGATCTGATGACTGGGTGTTAACAGTAGACAAAGATGGATTTGTTGATGAGGAAAAGATTGGCGGACTCAATTGTCATCAAATGGTTGGTATCTATTACATTTCAGATGCTGATGGAGTTAGACTTGCAAAAGATATCGAATCAACATTCTTAGCTCCTGGCGGAAAAGAAAAATACTGGGAGACCGTTATTAACCAAGTTCATAGAGGCGAATACAAGGTCAGAGTGCTTCCATGTTTTGATGAAGATGTCATCGAAATTGACACCTTCAACGAATTAAAAGCAATCGACCCAGCGTATAACGTATAAGGAGTAAAACAATGGCAAAAGAAAAACAACAACTCAAAAAATCACTTAATCCATTATCTGTCTGGGCTATTGCTTTCGGATGTATCATTGGTTGGGGCTCATTTATCAACCCAGGCAAAAAATTCTTACCAAACTCTGGTGTTGCAGGTACCGCAATCGCAATGGTGCTTGGTGCTCTTGTTATGGTTATTATTGCAGTTAGCTATGCCTACATGGTACCTAAACATCCAAAAGCTGGTGGTGAGTTTACATTTACCAAATCAAATTTTGGTAAGATTCCTGCCTTCATTTGTGGATGGTTCCTAGTCGCTGCATATTTAACAAATGTTCCAATGAATAGTACCGCCATACCACTAATTATGGAAGGATTATTCGGAAATACAGCTGTAAGTTGGGGCGTTGGCTCCTATTCTGTGGCAGGCAATCCTGTCTACTTAGGCGGTATTATTGTCGCGGTTGTATTCTTAGTAGCGTTTGCAATTCTTAACATTCTTGGCGTTGAGAAAGCTGGATTTATTCAAAAGGGACTAGCCATTACACTAGCGGTTTGTGCCTTCACATTATGCATAAGTGGCATTGTATTTGCTATTAAAGATGGCGTTAACTTTAACCCACTATGGGGTTTTGATAAGGCAGCATATGCTACAGAAGGCGTCAAAGCCAACTCATGGGCTCCTGCAATTTTAGCAACATTTGCAATTGCACCATGGGCATTCGTTGGCTTTGATACAATTCCACAAGCTGCAGAAGAATTCAAATTCCCATTTAAAAAAGTTATTAAGATTATGATCATTGCGATTGCATTCGGTGCATTCGTTTATATCTCAAATAACACTATCTGTGCTGTAGCATTAAATAACTGGCCTGAATTATGTGTTGAAGGCAAATGGGTAGTACTTGTTGCTGCTGAAAAGATGCTTGGCACATTTGGTAAGGTCTTAGTTGGATTTGGTGTTGCAAGTGCTGTATTAAGTGGCATGATGGGCTTCTATTTAGCATCTTCAAGACTTATGTGGTCAATGGCAAAAGATGGATTCCTTCCAAGAACATTTGCTAAGTTAGATGAAAAACATCAAACTCCACGTAACGCACTTATCTTCTGTTTAATCATTTCCCTTGTTGGTCCATTCCTTGGTAGAGAAGCACTTGGATGGTTCGTTGATATGTCATCAATCGGAGCATCAATTGGATTCTTCTTTACATGTTTGTGTGCTGCAAGAGAGATTAGAAGAGACAAAGATGGAAGCATGTTTAAGTTTATATGTGCCATTACAGGATGTGTATTTGCAGTATTATTCATGATTTTACAACTCATTCCTATTCCAGGATTTGAATCAGTTCACTTTGTATGGCAAAGCTATGTCATGCTTGGTGTATGGGTATTACTTGGTGTTATCTTCTTCTTGTGGCAAAGAAAGAAGATTGGCGTACCAGTCGAACTTGAATAAAATTGTAAAAAGAGATTCGTTAGAAAATGGATCTCTTTTTTCATACCAATATTATAAATATTACTTTCATTTTATTACTAACTTGTAGTACAATGTCATTACAAACAGGAGAATTGATATGTCGACAGTATTACAAGTTAGAATTGATAAAGACACCAAAGAAGGTGCTGAATTTGTTCTTAAAAGTGTCGGACTAGATCTAAGCACTGCTATTAGAATGTTTTTGATAAAAGTAATTAGAACAGGCGGAATTCCGTTTGAGCCAGTTATTGAAACACCAGTCGATCCAAAACATTTAGCAAAGACAATTGCAGAGATGCAAAAAGAGTCTGAAGATAATGGCTTAGATAAATTAACTCTTGATGAGATTAATGACATTATTGCAGAAGTTAGAAAAGAACGAAAAAGCAAGAATTAATCTAACCAGGCATTGTACGTTTTAAAAAAGTCGAGCTGATATTACTCGACTTTTTTCTTGAATATAAATCTAGCAGGATTAATGAATTTCACTATGAAGAATATGACTGTGGCAATACCAATACCTGATACAACATCTAAGAAGTAATGCTGTTTAGTTGTTAATGTGCAGGTACAAATAAGTATAACCATAATGATTGTGAATATCTTGTAACCTCTTGGTAGTTCTTTACGGAAATGGGCTGCTAAACACCAATACATTGTTACTAAGCAATGGAATGATGGGAAGAGGTTATTTCCCATTTCCTTGCCATCATTGTCATAGATGAATGCAAGTAGACCATTCATACCGCCTGGTTGATGAACTGCTTGATATACGCCTTCTCCAACACGATCGTAGTAAGTAGGCATAAACACAAAGAAGAAGAAACCAATGAAGATACAAATTGTGTATCCAATAGCAAGGTTAACTACATGTTCTTTACCACATCTTGTTACTGCTAAGGCTGCAATAAACCAATAAGGATATGATGCAAAGTAGAATATTGATGAGTTAACAATAAAAGGTATAGCGTCATCAATAGCAGCAATCTTAACATCTACCGGAACAATATTTCCAACACGACCAGTGTTAATGGTGCCTGTAATAAAGTAGATTGTAACTTGAAGTAGGATTGTTCCTGCTGCAAATACATAGCCATACCAAGGGAAAAACTTTAGTAATGAAATAATTTTCTTTTTCATATCGAACGGGGTTTATTATAGCAAATTAGAATTAAGTTGCTAAATAAAAAAGAAAAAATGAACTTTACTCGCTCACCTTTTTCTTAAATATATACTTAGCAGGATTAATCCATTTAATTGGGAAGAATATAACAACTGCAAGTCCTAAACCACCAACAATATCAAGGAAGTAATGCTGTTTGGTGGTAAGTGTAGAAACACAAACTAGAATGACTGCAATAACAGTAAACATCTTATATCCTGGTCTCATTCTCTTTTGGAAATGAGCTGCTAAACACCACCACATAGTAACAAAGCAATGGAATGATGGAAACAAGTTAACTCCATAACGTCCACCATCATTTTGATATATTAGATTTAAAAGCCAATTAGTAAATCCTGGCTGTTTAACTGCGTCTAGCACACCTTCAGCTTGCCTATCGATGTAGGTTGGCATGAACACAAAGAACATTAGGCCAATCATTAAGCATATGAAGTATCCAATTGATAGATTTACAACATGTTCTTTACCACATTTACTAACTTCAATAGCCCCTAAGAACCAGAATATAAATGATGCAAAGTAGAAAATGATTGAGTTTACAATAAATGGGAATGCGTCATCAATAGCAGCAATCTTAACGCTTACTGCTTGAACTGTTTCTGCTCTTCCGGCATTTATTTGACCTGTAATAAGGTAGACTAAACATTGCACGCCAATGCAACCAGCGGCAAAAACATAACCATACCAAGGAATCTCTTTGATCCATTCAATAATCTTTTTCATATCTGGCGGCGAGTATTATACCACCCTTTAAGGAATATGTAAAAAGTCGCGGTTTTGAATTTTACGAAAAAGGAATGAAGTTTTCTTAAATTCAAAAGTAAAAAGAAAAGCAGCCTTTTAAAATGGGCTGCTTTTGGGGTTCTTGGGTTAATCAGAAGAATAACATACTTGAGGAATCAATGTTATTTGAATCTACAAGTGGTCTTTCCTCATCAATATCCGGGTTTATATTTTCAGAGGAGTTGACTTTGTTAAGATATTCTTCTTCAAGAATCTTTTCATAAACAGACATATAATCAATCTCCTTTCTGTTTTTAATACATTCGGGGACCTGACTTTATGTTACTAGGCAGTCAGGTGCCTTCGCTTGTTAGTCTGCACGATTAATGTAGAATCTAACACCTGCGTGATTTGTGTACTTACGCTCGTGCTTGTCTAGCTCACTGCACTCTATTTGAATACCGTGTTTTGCGCAATAATTGTACATTTCCGCTTCGGCGTCTCTTCTTGTGTTGAAGAAACGATTCCTAAGCGTAGTACCGGTACTAAATAGGTAGTAGCGGTAGCAATGCATTACGTGGTTCCTGTAACCAAACATTACTACGTCTCCTCTCTAGATAGTAATAACAGAATCTATTTATTCTGCTCAAACTCCATACCCTTTCGTATGAAATTTGAAGGAATACTTTACACCTAATTTTTACGTTTGCAAGTTATTTTCTGAAAATTTTCATGAAAGCATTTACAAAAGATGATTATCTTCATCTGGATCGTTATTAAAATAGCGTCTTATATTATATATAGTTGTCATAGCAATATTATCAAGTGCCTCCTTAGTCAAAAATGCTTGATGAGAAGTCACAATAACATTAGGCATTGAAATTAAATCTCTTAAAGTTTCATCATTAAGTATGTGATTAGATCTATCCTCGTAGAAGATGTCTGCTTCTTCTTCGTATACATCTAAACATGCGGATGAAACTTTTCTAGATTCAATGCCTTTAAGAAGTGCTTTTGAATCAATTAGTCCACCTCTCGAGGTATTAATGATTATTGCGCCCTTCTTCATACTTTCTATTGCCTTCTTATCAATCATGTGTTCAGTTTTCTTAGTCAATGGACAATGCAATGTGATTATGTCTGACTTTTTAATTAATTGTTTAAGTGAGACATACTTAATTTCACAATTCTTGTCTTTTTGGTATGGATCATAGGCGAGTACGTTCATCTTAAATCCATTAGCAATATCAATGACTACTCTTCCTATACGACCTGTACCAATGACTCCAATGGTTTTGTTGTGTAAGTCCATACCTACAAATCCCTCTAGTGAGAAATTGAATTCACGAGTTCTGTTATAGGCTTTATGGGTTCTTCTTAAGCTTGTTAGCAAAAGTGCGAATGTAAACTCTCCAATAGCGTATGGAGAATAAGAAGGCACTCGGTAAAAGCTAAGTTTACCCCTTGCCTTCTTTAAATCTACATTGTTATAACCAGCGCATCTTAAGAAGACTACTTTCTTACCTTGGTCAATAAGTTTTTCAATTACTTCTTCACCAAGGTCATCATTAACAAATGTTACAATTGTGTCGTAATCTTTTGCTAGTTTTACAGTGTGTTTATTTAATCTAGTGTCAACATATGTAAACTCAATGCCATCATGTTCTGCATTTTCAAATGCTTCTTTTGTGTATAACTTTGAGTCGTATACTAGTGCTTTTATTTTATTCATATTTTATTTTCCTTTGAGAAGATGTGAGAGAATTAACCCATAATTTCAATCCCCTCACATCTTCATTTATTGAAACTTAAACCTAACTTACTCCTTACGGATATCACATCCACAAGGTTTCTTCTTTTCTTTTACGCATACTTTCCATAACGAGTGAATGTTACAGTATGCATAGACTGCCACAACTTGTTCACCATCTTCTAAGGTGAATAGTGCTGCAGGGGAATCGCCAGGTTTAAGTGTTCTTTTTTGGCTTCCCTTTGTTGTCTCGAGGACAATCCACTCAATGTAGTGATCAGTAGTTGAAGGGTGTAAGACTGTTCCAATTTGAACTACAACTTTGTTATTATCAGTGATTTTGAAGACTGGAACGTGTTTCTCTCCAAAGACAGGATCCTCTTTTCTTGGATGAATTTCTTCCATTGGTTCACCACAGCATATCATTCCTACACCTGTGTCCTTCACTACTTCAATGATTTGACCGCATACGCTACATCTCATGTATTTCTTCATATTTTTATTTCCTTTCTTGGTGAGTTAACTTGTAATTAGCTACCGTGATTTTGTGGACACTCACCTCATCTACACCTACATTATCAGTGCCTATCCAGGCTTTGTAAAATAACAAAAACTGATACTTTTTATAGCCAAAAACCTATTTAGACGAAAATTGTATGTTTTGTATAGGCATTTGCTTATACATATTTACTATTCAACTTTGTTGAAAGAAAGTTCGGAAAAATGTCAAAAAGTGAGTTCACTAGACATTTTTCAAAACATTCTTGTTGCAATACGTAAATCTTTATAATATAAAGTAATTGATAAGGAGATGCCTATATGACAATTAGACACTTAAAAACATTTATCAAAGTATGTGAACTTGGATCTATTTCAAGAACTGCTGAGGAGCTATGTGTTGCTCAACCATCCGTATCACAAACAATTATCGAACTTGAAAAATACTATAATATAACCTTATTTAAACGTGTGAATAGGCACCTAGTGCTCACACGTGAAGGAGAAATACTTCTTGCAAAGGCAAAAGAGGTCATTGCAAGCTTTACTGAATTTGAAGAACTCACCCGCAACCTAGATAGTAAACCAGATATTTACATTGGTTCATCCATGGCATTCGGTGAAATTATTCTTCCAACATTCCTAGAACGCATCAAAAAGCAAATGCCTGATGTTGATCCTAGACTCTACATTGAAAAGCCAGACGTATTAAAATCTATGATTCTTAGTGGAGACTTAGACTTTGCTATTGCAGAAGGCTTAGTCTCAAACCCACATATTAAAACTGAATTAGTTGGTAAAGACCGCTTAGTGGCTGTCTGCGCTCCAGGGTATAAGGCACCTAATAAACTTAAACTTCACGAGTTAATTGATTACGATTTACTTGTGAGAGAAAAAGGAAGTGCACCAAGACGTATTATTGACTATAGACTAGCCATTAAAGGGGTTAAGATTGAAAACCCACGTATGGAATCAGCCTCAAACTTAGTTATTATCCAACTTGCTAAATCAGGACTTGGAATTGGTTTACTAGCAGAAGATGTTGTCAAACCATATCTTGACTCAGGTGAACTTAGAGAAATTGAACTTGATATTCCACTTGAGAGAAACTTATTCTTAATTAGACATATCACTAAACGATTCACATCTGCAGAAAGAAAAGCTTACCAAATCTGTAAAGCAATTCTTACTGAGAAGACAGCAGATTAAAAAAAGAAAAACGAGGGACTCTAACCAACCTCGTTTTCTTTTTTACTAGTTTTAATTATTTAATACTTTTTCTAATTGATGATGTAATACGAATATATCATCAGTGGCTGTTTCATAAACAATATGATAATCAACATTTCCATATTCATGGACTATCCTGTTTCTGAAACCACGAATATCAGAATAATTTATTTCAGGATTTTTAACTTTGAATTTATCGGATACTTTATTGAAATTTTCATGAATTTGAATAATTCTGAAACAAACAGCATCAATAAGCTCATTATTGTTTCTAAAATCTTCTTCAGATACATTTTACATATATTCCAGTATTTTGTTTACGTCGCCAAATATTTTCGAAAGATAATACGAATCATCTTTGGCATTATCCATATATCTTGATTCCCTCCTTAAGAATTTCACTAAGCAACTCTTTATTATTTACTAACTGATTTATATCAAGTAAATCGACTTTCTTAGATAACGCGGTTCTAAGAGCTTCAACAAGTCCAAAGAATTTAGCACCTTTAATTGAAGGGGCATCAATCAATAAGTCGACATCACTGCTTCCTTTTGCTTTATTTTTAGCGTATGAGCCAAACAAATAACAGAAATTAACTTCATAATCTTTAAATACTTTTTTACAAGTATTAACAATATCATCAATATTTAAAACACCATGTTCCTCATCGATGGTTGTTTGTTTACTTAATACTTCTAAAAAATATTTATACTTATAGGTGTAAACCTTTTGATGTTCAGTTTCGTATTGTTGGTATGATCTTCTAGAAATACCTAAAAGTTTGGCTGCTTCTTCTTGAGTCAAACCAACTTTTTCTCTAATATATCCAATTTCATTCATGACTACATTATAATATATTTGCGCATTTTGTAAAGCAATAATTGCGCAAATTTTGCGCTTTTAAAAACAAATGCGCAAATCAATAAAAAATACACCTGTGTGGGTGCTTAATACCTATACGGGTGTATTTTTCTTTTATTTAGAGCAGAGTTTAACTGAGAGAATAAATATCTCGGTAGCAAGTTCAAGTTCCTTTTGATCCATGCATGTTGGTGCGAGTCTAATTACAGAGTTATTTGGATCTTTGTGATATGGGAATGCTGAGCCAACTTCTACTAGTGATAAGCCGAGTTCTTTTGCTTTCTCCACTACTTGTTTAGCGCGTCCTGGAACTTCTACTGTAACGAAGTAACCTCCTAATGGATTTGTCCATTTAGCAAGGCCAACAAGTTCCTCTGAGAATCTTTTCTCAATGTATTCAAACTTAGGTCTTAATATCTCAGCGTGCTTTCTCATTTGTTCCTTAAGACCATTAATATCCTTGAAGAACATAACGTGTCTAAGTTGGTTTAATTTATCTGGGCCAATGGTTTGATACTTCACTAAACCCTTAATTGAGTCAAGGTTATTGATCGAAGTTACTAAAGCTGCTACACCACCACCAGGGAATGTTACTTTAGATGTAGAAACGAATTCATACACTAAATCTGGGTTGTTAGCTTTACGGCATTCGTCGAGAATGTTTAATACCTTAATTTGCTTGTCATCATAGAGGTGATGAACAACATAGGCGTTGTCCCAATAGATTCTAAAGTCTGGTGCTTTTGGTTTTAAGTTTGCAAGTCTTCTCACTACTTCATCAGAGTAAGAAATACCAGATGGGTTAGAGTAAACAGGAACACACCAAATACCTTTTACGTGTTTATCCTTTACAAGTTTTTCCACTAGATCCATGTCTGGACCATCTTCTTTAAGTGGAACATTTATCATTTCAATTCCAAAGTGTTCTAGAATTGCAAAATGTCTATCATAGCCTGGAACTGGACAGATCCATTTAATCTTGCCTTGTTTTGACCAAGGTTTGTTATTTAATACGCCATGGGTAACGCTTTTTGCAATACAATCATACATAACGTTAAGGGATGAATTACCGAAAATGAAGACATTCTCTGGTTGTGCATCTACCATGTCTGCAAGAAGCTTTTTACATTCCTTAATGCCATCAAGGCAGCCATAGTTTCTAACATCATATCCTTCAGCGGATAAAAAATCAGATTTGCTGTTTAGACAATCAAGCATCGTGTTAGAAAGAATAAGTTGTTCCTTACATGGTTTACCCCTTGTCATGTTTAAAGATAAATTCATGGCTTTATATTCGTCATACTTTGCTTTTAAATCTTCCATTGCTCTACCCTCCTATTTTGCTTTAGGGCCATATTTACTAAGTGCCCTTCCGTTATCATTCAATTCAAACTTTTTGAAGTTATCTACAAATTTATTTGCAAGACTATTTGCCTTGTTGTCCCAATCAGTTGTATTCCCATAAGTGTCTCTTGGGTCAAGTATTTTGGAATCAACACCTTTTAGTTCAGTTGGAATTTCAAGATTGAACACTGGTATAGTCTTTGTTTTTGCCTTATTAATTGACCCGTCTAGTATTGAATCGATAATACCACGGGTGTCTTTAATTGAGATTCGTTTACCACTACCGTTCCAGCCTGTATTCACTAAATAAGCCTTTGCTCCAACCATATTCATCTTCTTAACAAGCTCTTCAGCATACTTAGTTGGATGTAACTCCAAGAAGGCTTGGCCGAAGCAACTTGAGAAGGTTGGTGTAGGTTCTGTAATTCCTCTTTCGGTACCTGCAAGTTTTGATGTATAACCTGAGAGGAAATAGTATTGAGTTTGTTCAGGTGAAAGAATACTTACTGGAGGAAGAACTCCATAAGCATCTGCTGAAAGGAATATTACACATTTAGCGTGAGGTGCACTACTAACTGGTTTAACGATGTTTTTAATGTGATTGATTGGATATGAAACTCTAGTGTTCTCAGTAACGGATTTATCAGAAAAATCGATACGTCCCATATCATCTACAGTTACGTTCTCTAGTAATGCGTTGCGTCTAATTGCGTTATAAATGTCTGGTTCTGAGTCTTTATCGAGGTTAATTACTTTAGCGTAACAGCCACCTTCAAAGTTAAAGATTCCATTATCATCCCAACCATGTTCATCATCACCCACAAGTAAACGTTTTGGATCAGTTGAAAGAGTTGTTTTGCCAGTTCCAGAAAGTCCAAAGAAGATTGCTGTATTCTTACCATCTAGGTCTGTATTCGCACTACAATGCATTGAAGCGATGCCTTTAAGTGGTAAGAAGTAGTTCATCATTGAGAACATTCCCTTCTTCATTTCACCACCATACCAGGTGTTAAGAATAATCTGTTCCCTACTAGTGAGGTTAAATAAAACAGCAGTCTCTGAATTCAAACCAAGTTCTTTGTAATTATTAACTTTTGCCTTTGAAGCGTTATAGACAACAAAATCAGGTTCAAAGTTAGCAAGTTCTTCATCACTTGGTTTAATGAACATGTTTTTAATAAAATGAGCCTGCCATGCGACTTCACAGATGAATCTAACTGCCATACGGGTGTCTTTATTCGCACCACAATAGGCATCTACAACATATAAACGTTTGTTTGATAACTGACTTAATGCAATCTTCTTACACTCATTCCAAGCTTCTACTGAAGCTGGATGATTGTCGTTTTTGAAGTTATCACTAGTCCACCACACAGTGTCCTTGCTAACTTCATCCATGACAATGAATTTATCCTTAGGACTTCGTCCAGTATAGATTCCTGTCATTACGTTGATTGCATCTAATTCGGTTAATTGACCTTTTTCGTAACCATCTAAACTTTGTTTAGTTTCTTCTTCAAAAAGAAATTTATATGAAGGGTTATGAAAAAGTTCAATTGTGTTGTTAATTCCATATTTTGATAAATCAAGTTTCATAATTACTACCTGCATATATTTTATATATATACGCACAAAAAAAGCAAGAAAAAAGGTGAATCGAATGAATCACCTTTTACTTGTTATTTATGTGCTAGAACGTAATCTAGGAATTCTTTTTCTTTCTTAGCATCATGCTTGAATAAGAACAAGAAGAATTCATCTCCTAGAGCATCTCTAAATGCTTGAGGATAAGCACCGTGTTGTTTTAGATTTTCACTGTACTTCTCCATAATATCAAATGAACTGTGTTCATATAATATTGTATTCTTACGATTTATTGAATATGAAACTAGGTCAGTTTCGTTATCTAAATGTGAAACGTTATTAACGATCATATTTGCATATGTCTCGTAGTAGTCACATTTAGATACGAGATTTAATAAATCTGGAGTATTTCCACCTGGGCTTCTTAAGTTTGCTTCTAGAGCGATTATTTCACCCTTTTTCGCAAGTCCTGGTTTGTCTTCAAGTAATTGCCAAAGTTCAATATGGAAACATCTTTGAGAAATGTTGAATGCTTTAACAATTCTTTCTCCCGTTTCTCTATATGTTTTTGGCATCTTTGATTTTGCAAAGTAGTAGACATCTTTATTTTGAGATACAACTTCTGCGATTGGAGTTGGGAATGTTTCTTTGAAACATATTGTTACTTCGCATTCCTTATTTGCAATACCATCAAAGCTTACAATTGAACCTTTAATGAATTCTTCCATAATGTATGGTTCTGGATGAACAAGATTATGGAAATTTTTAAGATCTTCTTCATTTTTGATTTTGAAGGTATCTGCAGCTCCCACTCCACTGTCAGGTTTTGCAAATACTGGATAGCCAACTTCTTTAACAAATTTGAGTGATTCTTCTAAAGAAGATACCATGATATATCTAGCAGTCTTTAAGCCTGCTTTTTTGAAGAATTGTTTCATCTTTGATTTGGCTTGGTAGACTTCCAAATCATGGAATCTATAGCCACCTTCAACGTTAAACCATTCTCTTAATTTAGCGTCATTTCTCATCCAATATTCGTTATTGGATTCGATAAAATCGATTTTACCGTATTTATCTTTTAGGTATTGAACGGTATTAATCATCCAATCCATATTGTTCATATTTGAAACATAGCAATATTCGGTAAGATTGTTTTTAAGTTCATCACAAAGTGAATCGTATGGTTGATCACCTATTCCAAGAACATTAACACCTTTTGCTTTAAGTTCTTTTACGAAATGGGAATAGATTACTGGAAAGTTTGGAGAAATAAATATGAAATTCATTATATGGCCCTCCATATTGTGTATGTATTATAGCCATTGCTTAATTAAAAGCAACCAAAAGAAAAAGAAAAGATGTCCTAATTGAACATCTTGTCTAATAATGTGTAATCATCAACAAATGGGTTTCGATTACCTTGTATTTGTTGAACAACGTGGTTACGATGTTTTTCAACATCACTTGGTTTATCAAGCTTATTCCACTTCTTTAGTATTTCAATACATTTGCTGTCACTGCTATAACCTAAAACATTGGTTAATCTAAGACCTCCTGTTAGCGATTTTTTATCACTTGGAGTATTGGAATTTGTCTTGTAGTGCATATATAAATATGCAACAATACGAGCTACATCACCTTTAAAGTGATCATCAACTTCAACTAAATCTGCAAATTCTAAAGTTCCACTTGAATAACCTCTTTTATAACATTTTAATTTGTAAGGTCCGCCATCACCAATTTCAACATAGGAGTGACTAAAGTCATCAAAATCAACAAATGGAGCATCGCCACGAGCTGTGTTTACTTTGCTATCGCTTGGACGAATGTGATACAAATCAGATCCACCACCAATGTAATCAGATTCATCAACTACACCATGTGGCCATAAATTTGACGAGTCGTTACATGCCCAAACGTGTTCACGGGTTCCGCTATTGTAATTGGAAAGCTTTCCAGTGTAAAAATACTCAGTATTATGTACTCCTGGGATCAAATCAGGAGAATCAAATTCTTTTTGTTTTCTTAAATATGAGTTTGTTTCACCATATTTTACAAAGTAAGTATGCTTTGCAAATGAGTGTCTATGAAGCTCATTTAGTAAGCTAGTGCCTGTAAGTGTAGTATTGCAATCTACATAGTAGTCACTTTTTTCTTGAGCTTCGTCGTAAACTTCATCCCTAACAAAAATGTCATTAAAAACGCGTGAGTCAGATAAAGTTTTCTTCTTGTTATATTTAACTGTAATTGAAAGGCCTGCTGCTAAATTCTTAGGAGCTACAACACTTTTTGACATAGTGTATTGGGAGCTAGAAAGTTTTACTTTCTTTTCGTTTCTTTGAACAGCGTTAATTATTAATCCAGAAAAATCCCATTCATCATCATAATCGTATTCTTTTTTATTTAAATCGCCATCAATGCTGATGCCAACAATTTCAGTTGGATCTTTTTTTGGCTCATCAGGTTCTTCTTTTGAAGTACAACCTGCTGCACATGTTCCAACTAATGATAATAAAATTAAAAACAATGATTTTTTCATAGTTAATATTTAATCACTTCTAGTGATTTCTTTCAAGGTTTAAAAGCTTAGCAAAACTTGTTAAAATAGAAATATGAAAAAGTCATTATTAGCATTTTTATTTATCCCTCTAGTTCTTGGTGCCTGTACTCCTGCAAATTCACCAGCCGATCAAAAAACTGAAAACGAAGAACATGAGCAACAACACGAAGACAATGACAAACAAGATGAAGAGGAAGAAGAGGAAGAAGAACACACTCAAGGTGATGAAAAATATCCTCTAGATATTGAAGATTATCGTCCTACAAACGAGCCTCTATCTTTAGATAACTGGGTCAACTGCCCTTTCACTGATAAATATGGACCATTTTATGCTGATGGTTGGGATTTTTACCATGGTGATAGTCATAAACCAAATGGTGCTTTATGGAAAAATCCTAGTAAATTAGAGCTCAGTGGTATTGATTTTGATGATAGAAACATGTTTCTTATTTCACCAAATTTAGAGTCCTACAAAAAGGTAGAAGTTAGATTAGATATTTGGTTTAACCATCATACATCAGATAGATACAAAGCTACAAAAAATGAACCTACATTCAAAATTCATGAGTTTGATAGCGAATGTAATCTATTAAACATTGATGAAGTTAACTTTGTTAGAAGCAATGTTCCATCAAGCAACACAACTTATGAAAAGCAATTTTACATTTTCCAACCTAGTATGTCCTATTTCATCATTAAATGTAATAATTTTATTGATAATGGTGCTTCTAGTTACTCTGCAGTAATAACGCAAATATCACTAAAAGGTTGGGATTATGATTAAGAAAAAGGGAACACGGAAGTTCCCTTTAAATTTGTTTTGTTGAAGATTATATCTTCATTGCAACATCCCAAGCTCTCCAGATAACTGTTCTTAAGTTACCGATTGAATTACAATCACCAACTAAGTGAACATGTCTTCCTTCAAATACTGGGGTTGGTTTATAACCAATTGAAGCAATAACTGCACTACCTCTAACTTCGAACTCTTTGCCATTTTTATCAACAGCAACGACTCCGCCGCTAGTAACTTCTTTAACGCCAGTTTCTAAGTAGACTGGTGTTTTATGAAGTTCGAAGTAATCTCTTAAGTATGAAGAGTTTGCTAAGCAAACACCACGTACTGCAATTAAATCATTCTTCATTTCAATGATTGTTGGTTTCTTGCCTTGGAGTGAAAGTTCATAAGCAATTTCACATCCAGTTAAGCCACCGCCAATAATGACTGGGTTATCACCAACATCGGCTTTGCCTAGTAAATAGTCAACGGCTGGAATACAAAGTTCTCCACCCTTGACTGGAAGTTTTCTTGCAACTGAACCAGTTGCTACGATAACATCATCAAATTTGCCTTCTTTTGCTAAGCAATTTGGACATTTGATTTCTTTATTCATAACAACTTTAATTGCAGGATATTTTGCAACTTCACGTTTATACCACTCAATGAGAGATCTATCAGATTCTTTGAATGAAGGAGCTGCTGCAGCAATAAAGACACCACCTAAGACATCGCTCTTTTCAAAGATTGTAACGTTATGCCCGCGTTTTGCGAGTACAAGAGCAGCTTCCATACCACCAATACCACCGCCAATAACAGCTACATTTTTTGCTTTCTTGGCTGGTTTAATGAAGTATTTACCGGATTGCATTGTTTCTGGGTTTAATGCACATCTTGCCATGTGAATTGCATCACCAAGTGCTTGATCATTTGCAACGCCCTTATAGTGACACATATTGAAACAACCATTGTGACATTGAATACATGGCTTAATATCTGGAATTCTATCTTCCATTAACTTTGTTACCCATTCTGGATCAACAAGGAATTGTCTTGCAACACCCATACCATCAAGCTTGCCCGCTTTGATGGATTCTGCTGCGACATCTGCATCCATATTACCTGCGCAAACAACTGGAATATCAACGAAGTTTTTAATGTGTTCAACTTCTGCTAAGTTACAGTTTCTGCCCATGTATCCTGGAGGATGTGCCCAATACCAAGCATCATAGGTACCATTATCACAGTTAAGCATATCGTAGCCAGCATCTTGTAAATACTTGGCTGCTTTTTCGGATTCTGCCATGTCTCTACCGACTTCAACATAGTCTTCGCCAGGCATTGCACCTTTACCAAATCCTTTAGTCTTTGAGACAACTGAATAACGAAGTGAAACTGGGAAGTCTTCACCACATGCTTTTTTGATTGCTTTTACGATTTCGACTGGGAATCTATAGCGATTTTCAAAGGAACCGCCCCATTTATCAGTTCTTAAATTGCTGTATTTCATGGTGAATTGGTCAAGTAAATAACCTTCATGAACAGCGTGAACTTCAATACCATCAACACCTGCATCCTTACAAAGTTTTGCTGTCTTTGCGAATGCATCGATGAACTTGAGAATTTGTTTCTCAGTTAATGCTCTTGTCATAACTTTTTCTGACCATCTATTTGGTGTAACTGATGGAGCAGCGTTAATCCAAGCCATATTGAAGATTGGTTTCATAAGTGCACCCATAACTTTGTTAGTGCAGCACTTTTCCATTAATGAGTTAATGGCCATGGATCTTCCAAAACCGCCAGTTAATTGAACAAATAACTTAGCACCAGTTTTATGGACTTCATCCATGAATACTTTTAATTTTTTATACATTCCTTTGTTGGAATATAACCAGCCACCCATCATCGGGTTTTTGATTGGAGCAATGCCAGGGAGAATTAATCCAACATTGTTCTCACATCTTTTCAAGATGAATTTTGCAGCTTCTTTATCGAAGTGTGCTGGTTCCATCCATCCAAAGAGGGATGTTCCGCCCATAGAAGTCATGACAATTCTATTTTTAATTTCGACATCACGAATCTTCCAAGGGGTAAATAATGGTTCAAATTTCTTATCCATTTTGAGCCTCCTAATTAGTAGACGATAACAGTACCGTCTTCTTTAACTTCTACTTGTCCACCACTCTTAGCGGTTTCTAAGATTTCTTTTCCAAGTCTATCAATGACAATGATGTCAGAGCCTTCCCAAACTGTTGAGAGAACTGCACCTGCTGCTGCAAGTGAGTCAATAGACTCAGAGAAGAGTAAACATGCTGGATTGATCTTCATAGAACAAATGACTTGAAGAACCATTCCGCCTGTTGTAGAACCAATTGTTTGTGGGAGGATTAATGCAATGCCTGTGATGTTTTTACCATATAAATCTGGGTTATTTTGATCAGAGGCAATAACTTTCTTAGCATGTTTAATTGCTGAACTTTGGAATGTTGCAAGGGTATTTAATCCACCGTGTGAAACGATGCATTCACCTTTGTAATTTCCGCCTGCTAAGACACGACCTTTAAATTCTTTCATCTTTCATGTCCTCCTTATTTACCGCAAATCTTTGCTACAAGTTCATCTGTCTTGTAGTAACGAGCCATTGTGTAAGTTCTTAACTTATTAGAAGCTGTCATAATGCGACGTTTCTTTGTTAATGGGTTATTTGCGTACATGAGTGGGCAGATGCATGTTAGTTTAGCACCTGTCTTCATAAGCCTTTCGTAAGCTTCAGTCTTAATAAAGACTTCCTTGACTGCTGGAGCAGTACAAAGAATTGTGCGAACTGCGACTTTTTTACGTCCGCTCTCTTGGAGAGCTTTTTCTAATCTATCAGTCCACTCATTAAGTTGTTTGAGTGATAAGTGTGGACATCCAATGAAGGCAAGATTTCCTTCTTTTTCTTTGTTCTTCCACATGACTGGATAATTCTTGTAAACTCTTTCGAGTTCTGCGTCATCAATGACGTATTCTTTATAACCAGGAGCAAGGAGTTTTTCACCTTGTTCTTTTGCTTCTGGTGTAACTTTATCAATATGATATAAACCAACTGCACCATTAGAGGCTGTTGCAGCACCGAAGTCTTTTAAGAATCCTGTGCATTCATCATTAAGTTCGGTTCCAATCCATTGGTCTAAGCCAACAACATAAGGAACTTCTTCCATAACTTTCATACCAATGGCAGAGCCAAGGACTTGAGCTTCTGGCATTTTTGTAAGTTTTAATGTGACTTTCCAAGTTGCTTTACGACCTTCATCGGTTAACAAACCGAATTTTGGAACAAATCCAATAATTGATCCAAAGATATCAATCATTCCTGAGTTTCTGTTACATCTTGCTCCAAGAACGGAGTTTGCGTAGTTAACTGCAGAAGACTCGGCCCAAGAAAGGACATCGCCTTTCTTTGGAATATTTCCTATTTCTTTGAAATAGCAAGCACATGAGAATGGATCATTTGGAACCATTCCTAACTTTGTTAGTCTTTCCTCATAATCTTTTTGTTTTCCATACATGATGAGATTAAAGACAGCTTTCTCAAGTAAATTACATTTGACGTTTTTGTAGTCAACTGGACGTGGATCCATTGTGAATCCGCCTTCAACTTTGAGACCTGCATCAATCATTTCATCACAAATGCGGAAAACAGGTTTGAGCAAGCCCATGCCGAATGAGGTAACTAAGTGTCCGCATCCATGGGTTACTGGTACTAATTCTGGTGCATCAAAAATATCTCCATAACGAACAAGGGTTTCCATGATTTTGGCCTTAGTTTCCCCTTGTTTGCCATCGAGAATGTCTCTCTGCTCCGGAGTTAGTTTCATTTTAGGTTGGTACATAAAATTAAATTCTCCTTCACATTCATTTATATAATGTGTGCTTATAGATTAGCACATTATTACCTTTTTGATAATAGGTCTCTTGTAAATAACTTTGTTTTTACAGTTTCCAATTTATCATCATATGTATTAGAAATGATGAGATCAGAGGCATTACAAAACTCTTCAAAATTATTCACGGATTCCTGGTAATTTTTGTCAAAAACCACCACTTTTACCGGATATTTTCGTAATATTTCCAAAATTTCAAATGAGCTAGATTGATGATATTTTTCTCCGTTACTCTCTGTGTCTAAATTATAAATTCCAATTGTTGGTTTTGAGTTTCTTTTTCTTGCTTCTTCAATAATGGTTTTAACAATAAAATCTTTTCTATTTTCATTTGATGAAACAATTGCATTTATTAAATCAGAATCGACTAAGTTAGATAGAGCACGAGCATCTTTAGGAAGACAATAACCACTGTAGAAAAAGCTTGGATTATTGTAGTAGTCTCCAATTCGAGGATCTAAGCCCATCGCCTTAATAACTTTCTTAGTATTTATATCTTCCTTCATTGCAGTTGTATCTAAATCATTAAAGAACGCGATTCTCATTGCAAGATATGCATTAGAATATAACTTAACTGCTTCAGCTTCTTTATATGACATGAAAATAGTCTTTCGTGGAATGTTAATAACACTTTCAATGGTAGAAGCATACTTATATGCCTTGGGAGAAATCTTGCTGCATCCAACAACTAAACGATCAGGATTTAATGCATCTTCAAAAGCAGTCTTTTCCCTTAAAAACTCTGGAGCATAAATTATTTCATTTTTGATTTGTAAAGATTCAGTAAAACCAATTCCAATAGTTGACTTTATGACAATTAATGCTGCTGGATTATTTTCTGAAATTGTTTTTACATTTTCTTCAATAGATTTTGTGTCATAACACTTAGTGTCTTCATTAAAATTTGTTGGAAGACAAATAATTGCAACTTCAAATTTTGAAGTATCTTTCAAATCACCAACAGCAACTAAATTATCTAATTTTAACTTATTTATTAATTCGACTTTTTTATGGTCAATATCAACTATTTGAACATTATATTTTCTTGCCAAAACTTTGCCTATTGAAAGACCGACATGACCACCACCAATAATGCAAATTTTAGAGAATACATTTTCACTTAATTTTTTATGTTTTTTTTCAATCAATTTTAGAGCATTAAAAATTGCTTTATATTTGTATGAATTTTCATATGCTTTTTCTAACTCATAACGTTTATAAGTTCTCAAAGGCATGTTCAACAAATTAGCTGCGTTTTGCTGGGAAAATCCTTTAGAAATCCTCAATTCTTTTAATGTCATGGCTTAATTATAGCACATATTTTTATAAATAAAATAAAAAGTGCCAAATTGACACTTTCATATTTTAAGAAAATTTGTACAAAAAAGCACCATTTTTCAGGTGCTAATTTTGAAGAATTTTATTTGCTTTCTGGAGCTTGTCCAGGAGCTTCTTCTGGAGCTGGTTGTTCTTCGATAATTTGAACTGCGCTCTTAACTTCAATGTTCATGTTATTTTGAGCTGCAATTCTTTGTTCTCTACGAATTTTCTTTTCGACTTCACGATCAGCTTTCTTGGCGTTAACAACAAGTGCGATAACAGCAACAATAACTCCAATTGCCATGAAGATGATTCCCCAATATCTTAATCCTAGTGGAATCTTACCTTCAAAATCGGTAACGAAATTTGGTTTTGGTAAATGATATCCAATAATTCCAAATATCATGCAAATGAAGCCTAATACGATAACTAAACCGCATGCGGCGTACCAAATAAATTCTTTTGTGGAAATCTTTTTCATAGCGATTACCTAAGACTTAATAAATTAAGCCTTAGCTCCTCCTTGCATCTTTTGAACTTCTTCAGTGAAGTGTTTAATAAATGCTTCATAAACTGGTTTCCATGCAAGTTCCCACTTTTGTGTCTTTTCTCTTGCGATAGTTTTGACATCAGTGAAAATTTGACCAAAGTTCTTTCCTTCTGGAAGATCTCTACGGCCACCAGTCATTTCAATTAATGCAAACAATGGGTCAATGACAGAATAGTATTCTGCATTTCTTGCAAAAGCATTGTCTCTGACAAAATGGAATAACTTAACTAAACGATTAATATCGTTTTGGATGAAGTTAGATTGTGCAGTGATTCCGCCTTTTGCTTCTTGTCTTGCTTTGTTGTATTCAGCAAATTGGTGATCAAATTGATCAAGCATTAACATGTTGACTAAACCACGGTAGAAGTATTCTTCTTTTTCGATAACTTCTGGGTAAGTTGGTTCATCATATTGTTCTGCTTTCTTTGCTGCAACAACGTGTGCTTCAACAATTTTCTTCATTTCTTCATGGATTGGAAGAACTGCTTCAAAAACTGAAATAGCTTGTGAGAAGTCAACTCTTAATTCTTTTCCATCTTGTGAAAGTTTGACAATTGTTGAGTCATCAGAATAGATGAGTTTGAGTAAATCATTAATCTTATCATTTAAGGCTTTGCCTGCATCACCAGAATTTGCTAAGCAATTCTTAAGTGGTGTGTTTTGGCTAATTTCATTGCTAATGATTTCTTTACGTGCTTTGTAAGCATCAACGTCATATGAATCTTTTTTCATTGCATATTCAAGAGTATTGAAAACAATGACATCGAAACGAATGAAACTTGCAATAGCTGCTGTGTAATTATTCATAATTACTTCCTTTCTATCTCAGTACCTATTTGTACCGAAATGGACTTACGAATCCTAATGCGCTAATAAAAACGCACGACAATATCTTATGATATTTGTCAAATATTTACAAGAAAAAGAAAAGAGAGGAAGTAAATTCCCCTCTTTAAGATTTGTTAATTTCTTACTTTAATTCATTCTCCGCTTGGAAGATACCATAACCGCCATCTTCACGTTTATAGACAACAGAGATCTTATCATCTTCTTCATCTAAATAGAGGAAGAATGGGTGGTCGATTGCTTCCATTCTAGCGACAGCTTCTTCAACTGTCATTGGATCAAGATATTTTGTTTTAATACGGACAACTTCGTCTTCTTCATCAGAAACTTCTTCCATGTCCTCGAGATAATCAAGGGCAAGAGCTTTTCCAAGTGACATTTTGCCATTGGATCTGTCCATACGAGTTTTTAATTTTCTCATTTGACCTTCGAGTTTGTCGATAGCAAGGTCAACTGCTGCATAAAGGTCGTTGTTAGAAACCTCAGCTCTAAGATCCATGAATTGTGTAAAGATTGTAATTTCAACCTTTGCTCCAACTGGGTAAGATCTTACGACAACGCGGCAAGAAACATCTTCATTAATAACAAAGTATTTTTCAAGACGTGAAAGCTTGCTTTCGACAGCGTCTTTGATGGACTTTGTAACTTCAATGTTCTTACCAATAATTTGGTTTTTCATAAAAGTTAAATCTCCTTTCCAAATTATGCTATGTAGCTAATTACAATTATATTATCGCAAATTATTATAAATAATTAAAGAGTAATAAAAGAAAACCGCGTTTTTCACGCGATTTTCGAATTATTTTAATAAATTTTGGATTTCTTCAACCTTATCTAACTTCTCCCAAGGAAGATCTAAATCAGGTCTTCCAAAGTGACCATAATTTGTTAATTTGTGATATTCAAATATTGGTTGAGTAAGTGAGAAATTTTTAATAATCATTCCAGGTCTTAAGTCAAAGACTTGATGAATGATATCAAGAACTTTTTCTTCTTTAATTTTACTTGTACCAAATGATTCAATATAGAGTGAAACTGGTTCGTTTTTGCCAATTGCATAACCTAATTGAATTTCACATTTATCCATAACGCCTGCTCCAACAAGGTTTTTAGCAATGTAACGAGCCATGTAAGAAGCACTTCTATCAACCTTAGTTGGATCTTTTCCAGAGAATGCTCCACCGCCATGATGTCCCGCTCCACCATAGGTGTCAACAATGATCTTACGTCCTGTAACACCTGTATCACCTGCTGGACCGCCAATAACAAAGTTACCAGTTGGATTTATGATTGCTTGGAAGTCTTCATTGAGACCAAAACTTAAGACAACTGGAAGCATAATTTGCTCTTTGACATATTTTTTGAACAAATTCATATCTAAATCAGGGTCATGTTGAATTGACATAAGAACTGTTGTGACTCTTGGTTTTTTAGGATTGCTGTAATCGACAGTAACTTGTGATTTCATGTCTGGTCTAGCACCCTTAAATTGATTTGTTTTTCTTAAGTGTGTTGCGACACGAACAAGTTTATGAGCAATAACAATTGGAAGTGGCATCAAACCTTCTGATTCATTAGTGGCAAACCCGAACATAATTCCTTGATCACCTGCACCAATATCTTCTGGTTTTTCTGCATCAACACCCATTGCTATGTCAGGAGATTGTTGATGCATTTTAACCACGATTTTTGCGGTTTTATCCGAGAAACCATACTCTTTTTTGGTATAACCGATGTCTCTAATAACGTTTCTTGCAATCTGCTTGTAATTAACTTTTGCGTTTGAAGTTATCTCTCCTCCAATGAGCACAAAATTTGTTGTACAAAAGACTTCACAAGCAACTCTTGAACGTGGATCTTGTTTCAAACATTCGTCCAAAATAGCATCTGCAATTTGATCAGAAACCTTATCTGGATGTCCTTCAGAAACTGATTCAGAAGTAAATAAATTTTTCTTTTCCATTTTAACGACCTCAACTAAATAAAAAATGACTCCCCACACTTGGAAAGTCACTTTAAATTTGATGTGATTTCCTCTTATCGCTCAGTGGGTGGGCCACTGCTAAGGAAGAGCACTTACTCAGACCTTTTTCTGAGAGTTGCTACCGAGTTGTTACATTCCTTATTACTCGGTTCTTGATAAGATTGATTGTCCGTATTATATACTTACAATGTTTTAAATACAATTATTTCTTAAATTCTAATCTAGTTATATGATGCAGATTATATTTTGAAATAATATTTTCTGCCCATTCAAAATCAGCATTTGTAACTAAATCCGGCGCATGGCAATCAATTCCAACCATGACATCATTGCCAACGTCTCCTGCAATTTTGAAAAAAGTTTCACATGGGTAGGTTAAACCTGGCAAATTACGAGTTTTCTTATAATATAGGCCGTTGAGATTTATCTCAATTGGAACATTATATTTCTTTGCGGCATTACAAACTTTTCTAGCATATTTAATATAAGTTTTATCTATATCTATATATTCGCGCGTAAATAAGTCTGGATGAGCAAGATATGAATATAAACCGGACTTGAGTCCTTTCTTTACAAATTTATAATAATATTTTGTGATTTTATGTCGATTGTTACTATTTTCAAATAAATCAAGTTTTTCGCCTTTCTTATCAAGAGCAAAATGCTGACCAAGAATTAAGTATTCTATTCCCTTTTCTTTTAATAAATACTTGTAATAATCAACACGATCAGAAGAATGTTCACATTCAAACCCTAAATGAATTTCAATTTTATCTTTATATTCTTCCTTTAATTCATTTATTGTTTTTATGTAATCGTAAAATTTCTCTTTTGACTTTTCGTCTTTATGCTCAAAAATAATGTGGTCACTAAAACCAAGCACCTTTATTCCGCAAGCAATTGCAGCTTCAATATATTCGCGTTCAGTACCTGTTGCGTGACCACATCTGAATGTGTGGGTGTGGTAGTTATAATCAATCATTTTCCCACAAAATCCCTGTATTTTCTCGATTATTTAATGATTTCGCCTTCTGCTTTCATGCCACACATACCAGCGTTGGATTCATCTGTATCAATGTGCATTGCAAGAGCGAAATCTTCACGTACTCTGATGACAACATCATCGAATACAACTTTACGTCCTTCTGAACCAGTTGCAACCTTAACGATTTGGCCATTTTCAACACCAAATTCTTTTGCATCTGCTGGAGTCATATGGATGTGACGTTTTGCGACAATAACGCCTTCTTGGAGTTCAAGTTCGCCAGCTGGACCAACAATTTTGATTGGAGCAGAGCCTGCGACATCGCCTGATTCTCTAACTGGAGCATTAACTCCAAGAGTTCTTGCATCAGTAGCAGAAATTTCAACTTGATTAAGTTTTCTACATGGTCCAAGAATTGAGACACCAGAAATTGTTTTCTTTGGTCCAACTAAATCGAGTCTAGTTGTAGAAACGAATTGTCCTGGTTGTGAAAGCATAGCTTTAACTTCTAATTGAGCACCTTTTCCGCAGAGGATTTCGAGCGCTTCTGGAGTGACGTGGATGTGACGTGCACTTGTTTCAACAATAATTTTTTTCATAAATTAACTTTCCTTTTGCGTTTAGTATTATATCACTCTTAACTCTTTTTGCTTTCTTTTTTTATTAAAAGAAGGTAAACTTTTCCAGGTAGGCGATACAGAGTATGGAAAATGAATTAATTTCAACTGCTCAAATTGAGCAATTAATCGACTCCAAAAATGTCAAAGAAATTAGACATCTTTTTGAGGTTGTTCCAGAAATCGACTTAGCTGAAGCCTGTGCAGATATGGAAGATCCTAAAAAGATTGTCTTTATCTTAAAAACTGTTAAATCAGAATTTACTGCTCAATTCTTTACTGAATTACCACCAGAAATTAAAGAAGAAATTGTTAAATATCTTTCAGATGATCAATTAGCAGACATCCTTGAATCACAATTTACCGATGATATTGTTGACGACCTTGAAGAATTACCTGCTAACGTTGTTACCAGAGTTTTAAAAAACGTTGATAAACAAAGACGAACAACAATCAATAGACTTCTTCATTATGAAGAACAATCTGCTGGTTCAATTATGACAACAGAGTATGTTGCCCTTTTAAACGACATTTCTTGTGATGATGCAATTAGACAAATTAGAAAAACAGGTAAAAACAAAGAAACAATTTATACTTTGTTCGTCATGGATAGAAAACGTAATTTAGTCGGTACACTTGATTTAGATGACTTAATTTTTGCTGATGGTGATACTAAAGTATCAGAAATCATGAACAAAGACTTCAATACAGTAAACGTCAATGATGACCAAGAAGAAGTTGCTAACATTGTTAAACGTTATGACTTAAACGCCATCGCTGTTTTAAATAATGATGGCCGTTTGATTGGTATTATTACCATTGACGATATTGTTGACGTTATCGAAGAAGAACAAACTGAAGATATCTCCAAGTTACAAATGGTTACACCACTTGAAGATTCTTACCTTGAAACATCAGTAGGTCAAATGGCTAAAAAATGTGTTCCTTGGATTGTTGTTCTTTTAATTCTTGGAACATTCTCTTCACTTGTTTTGTCCAAGTTTGAAGCTAAGCTCACAATGCTTCCAATTTTAGCTGCATTTATTCCAGTTATTATGGATACTGGTGGTAATGCTGGAGGACAAACAATCGCCCTCATGATTCGTGGTTTAGCACTTAAAGAATTTGCTCCAAAAGACTTCTTTAAAATTCTCAGAAAAGAGGCACTTTCTGCGGCAATTATTGCAGTTTTGATAGGGATTTTTGGATTTATTTGGTTCTCTATCGAACAATATTTTGGCATCGTAAGCAATGGCGCTTCTATCTGGCAAGGCAACTGCTGGACAGGCGAATTTGCTGCTCAAGTTTTCAAGACATCCGGCCTTGTCGCTGGTACCCTTGCAATTGCTATTTTCCTTTCAAAAATGGTTGCTGTTTTACTTCCAATGGGAGCTGCTGCAATTAAAAAAGATCCAGCAATTGTTTCTCAACCACTCTTAACTACAATTGTTGATGTTTCAAGCTTGCTTATTTACTTTGGAATCGCAAGTTTAATCTTCACTTTGTAATTTCTACTTGTTAGAAATAAAAGAAAAGAGTATATTATTTATCGCTGCAGTAGTGGCGGAACTGGTAGACGCGTACGTTTGAGGGGCGTATGGGGCAACTCGTGTGAGTTCAAGTCTCACTTACTGCACCATTTGATAATTAAGAGAGATTTATCTCTCTTTTTTTGTTGCTTTTGTACCTGCAGGTAATTGGCATATAAAATTGCCAATTGTTATTATTTGACATTATTATTACTATTTAGTAAAGTTTAAGCGAGGTGACTATATGAAAAAACCAATTATTGCAATCATGTATGACTTCGACTCAACATTGTCAAAAAGTGACATGCAAGACTATGGATTTATTCCAGCACTTGGCATGACACCAGATGAATTCTGGGCTGCCACAGGAGAATTTGCTAAAAAGTCTGGATGTGAAAGAATTCTCTCTTACATGTACACAATGGTTCGTCTTGCAAAAGAAAAAGGTATCCATTTGACAAGAAAGTTACTCAATGAAATGGGTAAGAATATTGAATTCTTCCCAGGTGTTGATACTTGGTTCAAACGTATTAATAAATACGGCAAAGAACACGGAGTTATCGTTGAACACTACTTAATAAGTAGCGGAACAAAAGAAATTGTAGAGGGTTGTAGCATTGCCAAAGAATTCAAAGAAATGTATGGATGTGAATTCTACTTCGATCCAGAAACTGAAGAACCAGTTTGGCCAAAACTTGCAATTAACTACACTCAAAAAACTCAATACTTCTTTAGAATCTCGAAAGGTGCCTATGACATCACAGATGACAAAAAAGTAAATGAAAAGGAAACAGTTCATAGAATTCCTTATTCCCACATGATTTATTTGGGGGATGGAATGACTGACGTTCCATGTATGCAACTTGTTAAAAACGGTCGCGGACGTTCCATTGCCATTTATGGCAAAGGCGAAAAAGAGAACATGAAAAAACTCTTAAAAGCTGGAAGAATTAACTACGCTGCTGTTGGAGACTATCGTGAAGGCTCAAAACTTGATAGAACAATCAAAGCCTTTATTGACAGTAGAGCTGCAATTAGCAAATTAAAACAAGAGGAAGAAGAACTTCTTAAGAAAGAACTTCCTGACGAAGATTAATTAAAATGAAAACATTCGCAATCCTTCTAGTAGCTGGAAAATCTACTCGTTTTGAGAGCAATATTTCAAAACAAGTCTTTTTGCTAAAAGGAAAACCTGTTTTCACTTATCCACTTGATGCTTTGCTTAATAATTCATCAATTGATGAAGTTGTTGTTGTTACAAATGAAGAACATGAATCTGAAATTGAAAACTACATCGGAAACAATCCAAAGGCAAAACTTTGCCTTGGCGGAGAAACTAGACAAATCTCAGTTGAACACGGTTTAGCTTTGCTAAAAGCTGAAGAAAATGATGTTGTTCTTATTCATGATGGTGCTCGTCCTTTGCTTGATGATGACATTATCAATAGAACAATTGCTGCAGCCAAAGAATTTGGTGCTGTAACAACTTCTCTTCCTATGGAAGACACAGTTGCAATTCAAGATTTTGAAGAACACATTATTGGCATGACTGATAGATCAAGTTTAGTAAAAGTTCAAACGCCACAAGCATTCAAATATGGAATCATTAGTGAAGCTCACAAATTAGCAAATGGTTCCACTGCTACTGATGATTGTTCATTAGTTATGAAAATGCTTATTCAAGTAAAACTTATTCCAGGAAGTAAGAAATTAGCAAAGCTAACCACTGTGGAAGACATTAAATATTTGGAGACATTTATAAAATGACAGAATACAAGATTAACGACATTATTGAAGGCACAATCATAAACATCCGCGACTTTGGAGCGATTATGATTTTTAGTGATGGAAAGAAAGGTTTACTCCACATTTCTGAAATTGCTAATACCTTCATTAGAAATATTAAAAAATATCTCAAAATAGGTAAAACCTATCAAGTTAAAGTCATCGGTATTGAAGATGATGGTTTCCTAAAACTTTCTATGTCTAAAATTACCGAAGAAGAAAAAGAAGAATACCACAAAAATGGTATTAAGAAAGTTAAAATTGACCCAGAGTTTATCGATTTTTCAGGGTTAAAAGAAAAATTACCAGAATGGATTAAGTCAGCGAAAGAAGGTAAGTAAGATGATTAAAGTATGCGACAAACACTTAGTAAAAGGTGTTAATTACAAATCCTATCAAAAGAAAGTTAATAAAATTAACGATGCAATTAATGCAAGAACAAGCGCAGGAAATGATTTCCTTGGTTGGGAAGATCTTCCAAGCCATGTTGATGAAAAAGAAATCGACAGAATCATTGCTGAAGCAGAAAAAGTTCGCAAGAACTATGATGTTTTAGTTGTTTGCGGAATTGGCGGTTCCTATTTAGGAGCACGTGCTGCTATTGAAGCAATTAATGGTTTACATCCGATGTCAAAACCAGAAATTATTTTTATGGGCCAAACATTCTCCAGTGATTACATCGCAGAGACATTAAAATACTTAGAAGATAAGAAGTTTGCAGTCAATGTTATTTCAAAATCAGGAACAACAACAGAAACTTCTATCTCATTTAGATTACTCAAGAATTTACTTGTGAAAAAGTTAGGCGAAAAGAAAGCAAAAGAAGCTATTTTTGCAACAACAGATTCACATAAAGGTGCACTCCACAATGTTGCTGAAAAAGAAGGTTATGTTACCTTTGATTTACCAGGCAATGTTGGTGGTCGTTATTCAGTTCTTACACCAGTTGGTTTATTCCCAATTGCATGTGCTGGAATTGATATCAAAGCATTGTTAAAAGGCGCGAAAAACGCTGAAAATACCCTCAGAAACCCAAATATTTTAGAAAATGAAGCTTACAAATACGCTGTTATTCGTGACTATGAATACAGACATGGAAAAGCTGTCGAAATGTTCGTGACTTATGAACCAAGACTTGTTCAACTTGGTGAATGGTTCAAACAATTATTTGGTGAATCAGAAGGCAAAGAACACAAAGGATTGCTTCCAGATTCTGCAACATTCTCAACAGACCTTCACTCACTTGGTCAATTCATCCAAGACGGAACTCCAAAATTCTTTGAAACTGTCTTGTTTGTTGAACACGCTAAAAATGAAGTTATTATTCCAGAATGTGAAGATGATGGTGATCAATTAAATTACCTCGCTGGTAAAAATATGGAATTTGTTAATGAGAAAGCATTCAAGGGCACACTTGCAGCTCACTCAGACACAGCAAAAGTTCCTAACGTAGTTATTAAAGTTGAAAAACTTGATGAAGAAACCTTAGGTTATCTCTTCTATTTCTTTGAAAAAACATGCGCAATGCCTGCATATTTACTTGGTGTTAATCCATTTAATCAACCAGGCGTTGAAATCTATAAGAAAAACATGTTTAGCCTTTTAGGTAAAAAAGGTTATTAATTTTTGTTTGACTAACTATATCATAATGATATAATTATACAGCACGTTTTGTGTGTAATGTGGATGTTTAGCTCAGTTGGGAGAGCATCGCCTTTACACGGCGGGGGTCAGGAGTTCGAGCCTCTTAACATCCACCATTAAAAACGTGAAAGTGGGCGAGTAGCGAAGTGGCCAAACGCGGTTGACTGTAAATCAATTCCTTCGGGTTCGGCAGTTCAAATCTGTCCTCGCCCACCACTTCTTGGGGTGTAGCCAAGTGGTAAGGCATAAGACTTTGACTCTTACATTCGCAGGTCCGATCCCTGCCACCCCAACCAAGTTAAGAAAACACCATTTGTTGGTGCTTTTTTTATATTCAAAATCACTTTTTATTAAAAAAGTATTGGCATATATAATTCACATGTGTATAATAGTAAAGCATTTTGAAAAAAATGCATACGATCTCCCGTTAGCTCAGTTGGCTAGAGCACTCGACTTTTAATCAAGGGGTCGGACGTTCAAATCGTCTACGGGAGACCACTGAATGCCCAGGTGGCGAAATTGGTAGACGCAAGGGACTTAAAATCCCTCGAGTGAATAACTCATACCGGTTCAAGTCCGGTCCCGGGCACCAATTTACGCCACCTTTTAC
>JAGHUR010000010.1 GCA_018064745.1 Candidatus Fiminaster equi | reverse complement strand
CGGGAAAACATATAGATTTTTACAAATTTTCCCATGGTTTTAACGAATTAATTGCCAATGATATAGTGCTTGTTGATATGAAGGAAGTTGATGAAAATTTCCACGCAAGATTCTCTGCAACAGGCAAGACTTATTTATATAAAATTGAGAACAAAAATCACTTTGATCCATTCAATGAAAATCTTGCATATCAGCTCAAAACAAAACTCGATATTGAGGCCATTAAAGAAGCATCAAAAATCTTTATTGGAG
This sequence comes from Candidatus Fiminaster equi, assembly GCA_018064745.1. GTDB lineage: Bacteria > Bacillota_I > Bacilli_A > RFN20 > CAG-826 > Fiminaster > Fiminaster equi. Next base: position 1,281 of record JAGHUR010000010.1, on the reverse strand, counting down.
AGCATAATTTTCAGAACTTCACATCAAAGGAAGAAGACGATAAAAATTTTGTTCGTAACATTACAAAAATTTTAATTTCTGAAGATGAAAAATTCATAAATATCGAACTAACCGGAAATGGATTTATGCGTTATATGGTTAGGATGATTGTGGGTAATTTAGTCCAGGTTGGTTTAGGTAAATTATCAAAGGAAGAAATTGAGAAAAATCTCGTTTCAAACGAGAGAAAACCAAGTTCATATAAGGCTCCTGCAGAAGGACTTTATTTGAAGGAAGTTTTATACAATTAGACAATTAGGGTTTGTCTTATTAAATAAGAAGTGTATAATTAAACACGTCCAAAAGGAGATATTACAATGGGAAGACATCATGAAGTTCGTGCCGCAGCTATGGCTAAGACCGGCGCAATGAAATCAGCATTATATGCTCGTGCTTCTAAAGAAGCATATATGGCAGCTCGTACTGGCGATCCAGATCCAAAGACCAACTTAGCTTTAAGAGCTGTTTATGATAAATATCGTGGAAAATCAGTTCCAAGAGATGTTTTTGATAGAGCTATTAAAAAAGCTCAAGGTGGAGATGCAGTCGCATTCGTCGAAGGACGTTATGAAGCATTTGGCCCAGGAAATTCATTATTAATTGTTGATACATTAACAGACAACCCAAATAGAGCGCTTGTCGAAGTCAGAACTCAAATCGTTCGTAAAGGTGGCCACTTAGGTTCAGTTATGTATAACTTTACCCAAATGGGTATTCTTTCATTCAAGGGCGACAACAGAGACGCAGTTGAAGAAGCATTAATTCTTGGTGATGTCGATGTTCAATCAGTCGAAGCAGAAGATGGCTACATCTACGTTCAAGTTTCTCCAGAAGCTTTTGCTAAAGCAAAAGATGTTCTTGCAGAAATGAACATTTCAGAATTCGATGAAGCTGAAGTTCGTATGGAACCAAATGAATGGGTTACGTTAGATGATGAATCCAAAGCAAAGTTCCAAGAACTTGTTGATGCTCTTGAAGAATGTGAAGATGTTCAAAACGTCGCTCACAACGTCGAACTCTAATTCCTATTAAAATTGAAAAATATGCGCAATTTCGCGCATATTTTTTATTTATTTTGATGGTTTCAAAAACTCTTACTTTGTAACTACATAAAAAAGTCTTTGACTAGATTAATACCTTTTAGTATAATCTAACTCGCACAATGAAAAATCAATAGTCCCGGTAAGATTATTGCTTGAGTAAGGAGGAAACAAAAATGCAACGTCAAACAACGATCGCAAA
>JAGHUR010000018.1 GCA_018064745.1 Candidatus Fiminaster equi | reverse complement strand
CTTCTCGAGTGATGCGCCTGTTGGACAAACGAGTACACATTGTCCACATTGCATACATGGAGATTCTGCGAATGATCTATTTTGGGCTGGAGCAACGATAGTTTTGAAACCGCGTTTTTCAAAGCCTAAAATTCCAATACCTTGAGCATCTTTACATGCTTCAATACAACGACCACAAAGAATACATTTTCCAGTATTACGAATAATACCTGGAGCAACTTCATCAATTGTTGCTGGTGATTGTTCGCCTAAGAATTTTTGATCTCTGGCACCAACCATTTTTGCAACTTCAAGAAGTTCACAATGTCCGTTCTTTTCACATTGTAAACAATTCTTTTGGTGGTTAGAAAGAAGTAATTCTACAGAATTTCTTCTTGCTTCCATTGCTTTTTGGGAAGAAATGATAATTTCCATTCCTTCATTAACTGGGTAAACGCAAGAAGCTACAAGACCTCTTGCACCGACAACTTCCACTAAACAAACTCTGCAGCTTGCAAGTGAACATTTACCATGATTCCATGAACATAAGGATGGAATATTATAACCACATTTGCGGCATGCTTCTAAAACAGTTAAATTGTCTTCAACTTGATAGGATTTACCTTCAATTTTAATATTAACTAAAGCCATTGTTCATTCCTCCTTATTTCTTAATAATTGCATGTCTTGCTTTACAGCCAGCCATACATGAACCACATTTAATACATTTCTTTGGATCAATTACATGGACAAATTTGCCAGGGAATGGATTTCCGTTTGGCATTTTTGCACCAATTGTACCAGGTGCAATAGCATTAACTGGACAGTTACGCATACAAAGTCCGCAACCGATACAAAGTTCAGGTTGAATATAGTATTCCATCATTGATTTACAAACATGAGCTGGACATTTGTGTTCATTAACGTGAGCTGCATATTCTTCAGGGAAGTTTGTCATTGTTGAAATAATTGGGTTTGCAGCTGTTTGACCAAGAGCACAAAGTGAATTTGTCTTGGTAATATTTGCAAGTTCTCTTAATTCATCAATATCTTTTGGTTCACCTTTGCCTTCGGTAATCTTTGTTAAGATTTCGAGCATTCTGCGTGTGCCAACACGGCATGGAGTACATTTACCACATGATTCATCGCAAATAAATTCCATGTAGAATTTAGCGACGTCAACCATACAGTTATCTTCATCCATAACAATAGCGCCACCGGAACCCATCATAGATCCACGAGCAACTAAGCTATCGAAGTCGATTTCAACATCTAAGTCTTTTTCAGTTAAACATCCGCCTGATGGACCGCCGGTTTGAATAGCTTTAAACTTTTTACCGCCTGGAATACCACCACCGATATCAAAGATAAGTTCTCTTAATGTTGTTCCCATTGGAACTTCGACTAAGCCAACGTTATTAACTTTTCCGCCTAAAGCGAAAACTTTTGTACCTTTTGATTTTTCAGTACCGATAGCTGCAAACTTATCAGCACCTTCTCTCATAATCCAGCTAACACTTGCAAGTGTTTCAACGTTATTAATGATTGATGGTTTTTGCCATAAACCTTTAATTGCTGGAAATGGAGGTCTTGGGCGTGGCATACCACGTTTTCCTTCAATTGAGTTAAGAAGAGCAGTTTCTTCGCCACAAACGAATGCGCCAGCGCCTAGACGAATATGACATCTGAATGAGAAGTTTGTTCCTAAGATGTTATCACCTAACAAACCAACTTCTTCAAGTTTTGCAATAGCAATTCTTAATCTTGCAACAGCGATTGGGTATTCAGCACGAACGTAGAAATAACCATTTTTTGCACCGATTGCATAACCTGCAATCATCATACCTTCAATAACACCAACTGGGTTACCTTCAAGAATAGAACGATCCATGAATGCTCCTGGATCACCTTCATCACCATTACAAATGACGTATTTATCATCATTTACTTGGTTAAGAGCAAATTGCCATTTTCTTCCGGTTGGGAAGCCAGCACCGCCACGACCACGTAAACCTGATTTTAAGATTTCATCAACAACTTCTTGTTGGCTCATATGTAAAGCTCTAACTAAGCCTTTAAATGCACCAAATCCTAAAGCTTCTTCGATTTCTTCTGGGTTAATCATTGAACAACCGTTAAGAGAAATACGAATTTGTTTTTTGTAGAAGTTGATATCTTCTTGTTTTTCGACTTTTTCGTGTGTCTTTGGATCTACATAAAGTAAATCTTCAATACATTTTCCGCCAATGATGTCTTCTTCGATAATTCTATCAACATCTTCAACTTTAACAGCACGATAGAGTCTATCTTCTGGGAAGATCTTAACGAATGGTCCTTGTGAACAGAAACCGAAACAGCCAACTCTGTTAACTGTAGCTTTGTCTTCGAGACCTTTTTCTTTAATAAGTTCTTCTAATCTTTTTAAGATTTCATCGGAATGTGAGGAGATACAACCTGTACCACCACAGACAACAAGGTGTTTCTTGCCATCCTTTCCGTTAAATTTAGCTTCTAAGCAAGAACCACAATGTTCAATCTTTTCAGCTAATTCTTTTTCTGATTTAATTTTAGCCATTGTTATTCTCCTTATTTTGCTGCACGGTATTCCTCAATAATGCCTGCGACTTTGTCGACTGACATCTTTGGATAAACTTTTCCATTGATGGAAATAGCTGGTGCAATACCGCATGCACCAATGCATCTTAATGCATCAAGGGTAAATAAGCCATCTGCTGTTGTTTCGCCTGGTTTAATGCCTAAGAGTTCTGAGAACTTATCCATGACAAGTTGGGAACCTTTAACGTAGCATGCTGTACCAAGACAAACACCGATAACGTATTTTCCTTTTGGGGTTAAGCTGAAGAATGAGTAAAAAGTAACAACACCATAGATTTCAGCTACTGGGATATTCATTAATGAAGAAACTAATTCTTGGACTTCTAGAGGAATGTATCCGTATTCGGATTGAATTGCCTCAAGGACCATCATTAATGGAGTTTCTTCATCTTTATAACGATTCACAATTTCAGTGATTTGTTTCACTGCATGTGCTTGTAGTTTCGCCATAAATTACCTCCTATTTTTATAAAATCCACTCACTATTATAATAGTGTAGGAAAATATCTCAATATTGAATTTATTAAATTCACATGTATGCGTTTTCATTTTAATACAAAAAGGCATCAATAAATCAAAAATATGTGATATCATATTTGCTATGAAAAAATCTTTATTTTTCCTTCTGATTTGCCCACTTGTTCTAGGAGCTTGTACAGGCACTAATCCTGACAAAGACGAGGAAGAAAAACAAACTGAAAAAGAAGAACAAGAAGGAGAAGAAACACAAAGTGTTTCTGAATTCCCAAAAGCATATCAAGATTATATTATTTATTCAGTAAATGGAAACGTTCCATTTTTAAAAGAATTTAACACCTACGACATTGGTTCAATGGATGCTTCGTGCAAGCCATATTTTAATCCATCAGTGAAAGGTGCTAGTAAAGATTTTTCAAATGACTACGAAACCCTACTTAAAAAAATGGGCTTCGAATATGAAGGATCAGATGATTATTCTGGCTATGCAAAGAAATACTATGCAAAGGACGATTTTAACGTCACTACTGCTTACTACAAAGGAAGCGATAATGCTATGTGGTTTGATGTATATGCTTGGTTTGACAAAGATATAACTTACTATGATGGAGCTGGAACAGCTTTAACAACAAGTTCTATTGGTTTATCTGGTAGTGGCTATAAAGATTGTCATTCCACTGTTTCTGGTTATGATATTACTGGTTCAAACCTTTGCAAAAATAATGGTATTCAATTTAATAAGAAAACAGGAAAACTAAAAATTAAAGGATCCGCTAACAAAATTTATATTAATTTTATGCAAAATCCAGATTCTGTAATTTTTTACCAAGGAACGAGTGAACAAGATAAAAAAGCAGTCTTTTATAATGCTGGTGAAATAGTTAGTGATAGCAATAAATATTCATATTATGAATTATCATCTTGGCAAGACTCTATTTCAAAAATTGATTCTTTATATCTTTGTTTATAATAAACTATTAATATGAAAAAGTCGTTATTACTCATCTTATCATTACCATTACTACTCGCTAGTTGCAATTTTACTAAAGTACAAGATTCAGGCGAAGATCCTGAAGAAAGTAGTACTAGTACTACTAGTGGAAATACAACCACTGGTGGTCAAACCACAGGTGGAGGGACTACCACTGGAGGAGGAACAACAGGCGGAGGAACAACCACTGGAGGAGAAACAACAGGCGGAGGAACAACCACTGGAGGAGAAACTACAGGTGGAGGTACAACCACTGGAGGAGAAACTACCGGGGTTGGCACTACTACAGGTGGCGGAACTGGAGGACAAAGTGAAACACAAGGTACTACAGTTTCAAAGCAAATGTCTACTTTAGGCTATCAAAATGGTAAAAATGTCGATGAATTTAATATTGCAAATGACATAAAAGTTACATGTTCTCAAGGAACAAATACTAACAACCATCCAAAATACTATACTGAAGGGGAAACACTAAGGCTTTATGGTGGCAACACCATCACTTTTACTTCAACATCAAATATAACTAAAATTAAAGTTACAATTAAAAATAATCTAAGTGGAGATAATGGGGTTTCACCTTCGACTGGATCAATTTCAAAAGATAGAACTACATGGACTGGCAAGGCTAAAACTGTTACGGTTACAATATTAGAAAAAAGCGGAAAAATTTCTATAAGTGCTATTAGTGTAACTTATGAAGGAACCGGAGAAACAACCGGGGGTGGCACTTCTACAGGTGGAGAAACTACCGGAGGTGGAGAAACTACCGGAGGTGGAGAAACTACCGGGGGTGGCACTACAGGCGGAGAAACTACTGGAGGTTCAAACGGAAACACTTCACAGGATTACACCGAACCATGGAAACAAGATAACTTAGATATCGTTAAACAATACGTTAATGGTTATTTACCAAATCTTAAAAAATTCAATTATTTTAAAACAGGCATTAGAGAAAATGATATTCCTTACTTTAATGCTGCATATCACTATTGTGATAGAGACTACACTTATGATTATGAAGTAGCCTTAAAAGAAATGGGTTATAAATCAGAAGGTACCGTTTATGATGATCACCCAGATATAGATTATGAGGTCCATAAATACACAAAAGGTACGTATGTGGTTGAAACACTTCACTATAGAGCAGATTACTCTGAATACTGGTTTGATGTTTATGCATGGAATAGCAAACCATCATCATTAAAACTAAACTTCGCACCAGCGTTAAGCTTAAATAAAGGAAACATTGGCTTATCTAAACAATCAAAAGGCACAATCAATTATTCAAATAAAGGTTATTTAGTAAAATGTGATTCCGCTTCTGCTTATGATACAGACATGCTTGAAATAACTAAAGGACACTACTTAGACATTTCTGCATCAAGCATCACAAACATAAATCTCTTAATGTATAAAAACCCAGGGAACTTGCTTGTTTACGCTGGTACATCTGCTTCAAATCTTAAAATTGTTTATAGTGATGCTTGGGACTTTATATTACCAAGTGGCACTAAATATGTTAGATTACAAACTATAAAGGATAATGCTCCTGTTATAGAAGAAATAAGCATTAAATAATAATAAAAGCTACACCATAAGATGTAGCTTTTTTAATCTAAAGATTAAGATTAATACTTTTTAATCATGGTTAAGATGTTCTTGCCATCTTTACGTTCATAATAGACTTTGTCCATTAAGTTCTTTACCATGAAGATTCCTAAACCACCAATTTGACGGTCTTCTGCTTTTTCTTTGGTGTTTGGATCATCTTTTGCAAGAGGATTGAATTCAACACCATTATCTGTAAAGACAAGAGTTAGAACGCCATTTTCGTAGTTAACGTCAACATTACAGTATCCTCTTCCCTCGTATGCGTATGAAGCAATATTAATAAATACTTCTTCGGCAACGATAAGGAGTTGATTCTTATCTTTTACATCTAAATCAGCTTTAATGGATGAAATAATAAAGTTTTGAACGTTTTCGAGATTATCTCTTTTTGCTTCAAATTTCTTTGAGAAAACACTTTGAGGTTTACGATATTCAACCATTAACATAGTTATATCATCAAATTGTTCAGCATTTCTTGAGAATTCTCTAACATCTTCGCGGATTCTTGTAATAGTTTCGTATGGAGATGCATCAAGTTTTGATACTTTCTCAAGAAGTCTATCTTCACCATAGAGTTCGCTTCTAACATTATGAGCTTCTGTAACACCATCGGTGTAAAGGAAGATTTTATCTCCTTTTTTAAGCTTTGCTGAAGCTTCTTTATACTCGAAATCTTTGAACCCGCCAAGGACTAAACCTGGTTTTGCAGAAAGATATTCGAATTTACCACTTGATTTAACAATTGGAGGGTTATGACCTGCATTTGTGAACTTGAGTTCACCGCTTTGCTTATCTAAGATACCAAGCCAGCATGTAACAAACATGTTGTAATCGTTACCTTCGCATAATGCTTCGTTAACTTCACACATGATTTTTGCAGTATCAAGATTTCCGTTCTTTGTAAGAGCTCTAATAACGGCTTGGGCTTTCATCATATAAAGTGATGAAGGAATGCCTTTACCAGAAGCATCACCAATAACAATTGCTAAATGATCATCATCGATATTAAAGAAATCATAGAAATCACCACCAACCTTCTTAGCACTGTCCATAAGACCATAGATTTCACCAAATGCTGAATCTGGGAATTCTCTTGGAAGAACAGCACCTTGAATGATGGATGCTATTGATAATTCAGAAGTAACTTTTTGATTACGTTTGACTTCGTCAACTTCTTCACTAAGAATAACACCTGCTCTTTTTGCTAAGCCATTTGTAATTTGAGCAATAATAACGATTGCAAGTAATCTAGGAAGAATATTAAACACGAATAATGCAGCCCATTTATTCATACCAGTACCATATGTAACTGGTTGATAACCATCAAGGGCTACGGCAAGAACTGGAGCAACAATTAGTAAGCCTAATGAAATATAGAAAACAATTCTTGTAACTTTTGGTTTAAAGTATAAAGTTGAAGCAACAATGCATGTAGCAAAGAAAATACCTTCTTGTGGTACTAAAAATCCAACCACACCAACTGCAATAACAAATGCAATAAGTACATAGTACTTGAACCATGACTTACTTAAAAATTTTGTTTTAACTACGCATGCTGGTAAAGCTAATGCAACGACAATAATCGGAAGAACAATCTTTACTAAAGTATTAAGTGTTCCTTCAAATGTAAATGCTGAAACACCGCTAAGATTTAAAATCCAGGTGATGAGTAAGAATGCTGCAAAGACTAATGAGGTAAATGCAAGAGCAATGTTGGCTTTTTTCTCGTTTTTAAGATAAATGTCCTTTTCGTTCATCTTATCTTACCTTGAGGAAGCTTAAGAAACCTGTCATCTCAAGAACGTTTTTAACATCGCCTGAAACGTTTTCAAGAATGAGCTCGCCGCCCTTAGAAGACATTGCTTTATGAACTGAGAGTAAAACTCTCAAACCAGCTGATGAAATGTATTCAACATTTGAAAAATCGAAAATTATTTTTTCAACTTTTGCGACATCTTCGTTAACAATCTTTTCAAGTTCTGATGCTGTTGTAGCATCAACATGTCCGGAAATAGAAAGATTTAAAACTTTTCCTTCAATTTGTTTTGTTGTTTCCATATTTAGAACTCCGCTTATAATGAGATTTTATCACTTTATTAAATAATGTGATAGAAAATAATTAAAAAAGAGAGTGGATTTCACGTGTTCGCAAGGATTCATCGGACTTGGACCAACAAAAAAAGATGCGTCTTGCGATGCATCTTATTTTGTTAAATGGTGGTCCAGGCCGGGGATGATCCGGCGACACGTGGATTTTCAGTCCACTGCTCTACCAACTGAGCTACCGGACCACTTAATGGCGGAACATACGAGAGTCGAACTCGTCTCGCCTCCGTGACAGGGAGGCATCATAAACCGATAGACCAATGTTCCAACGCTTAAATATTATCCTAAAACTCGATTAAAAAATCAAGGATAATTTTAAGCTGAAATATTAATTCAAATTAATAGTTCTTTGCACGTAATTCAAAGTATGATTGTGGATGAGCACAAACTGGGCAAAGTTTTGGTGCTTCTTTACCAACATGAATGTGTCCACAGTTACGGCATTTCCAGATGACAACATCTTCTGCAATAAATACTTTATTGCCTTTGACATTATCAAGAAGTTTACGATATCTTTCTTCGTGTTCTTTTTCAATCTTTGCAACGCCTTCAAACTTGCATGCAATTTCTAAGAAACCTTCTTTACGAGCAACTTCAGCGAATTCTTTGTACATTTCTGTCCATTCATAGTTTTCGCCATTTGCTGCTGCTTCAAGATTTTCGAGTGTGGATTTTACTTCACCACCTTCGAGATACTTGAACCAAAGTTTTGCGTGTTCTTTTTCATTGTCTGCTGTTTCAGTAAAAATAGCAGCAATTTGTTCAAAGCCTTCTTTCTTAGCTTTGCTTGCGAAATAAGTATACTTATTTCTTGCTTGTGACTCACCCGCAAAAGCTGCAGCTAAGTTCTTTTCTGTTTGTGAACCTTTTAGTTCCATTTATTTTCCCTCCTCGTCGATAGGTTTTACATCGACTGTTTTAACATCCTTTTTGGATGGAACAAACAATAAAATTAATCCTACTACACCTAGTAAGATAAATAATGCACCGACAACAAAGAACATCCAGTCGGCACCTTCTTTAAATCCAATTAAAAATCCGCCTAATACGGCACTAAACACTGCGGATATGCATGATCTTGCATTCTCATTATACACTGCTGTAATAAATCCAAATATACCAGAAATAAGTAACATAACACCAAATATGATGTATGCAACCTTGGTCCAATTTGGAATCCATGCTGAAGCTATAATTAAACCACCAAGGGCGGCAAGAATAACTCCACCAATAAAACGTCTAGAAATAATAGCCAAGATACCACCCAGTGCGAGTATTACACCAATAATGGTAAATAAAATATTAATCATTCCAGTTTGCAAAACACAGAATAAAACACCCATTATGATTGAGACGCAAAGAACAGCAGCTTTAGGTCCTTTTGTAAGTGGTTTTCTTTCGTTGTCCATAAATAATCTCCCTATTGTTTGGCTTTGCCAAATGTTATATCAGCTAATGCTAGCTGACCTGAATTCGTAATATCAACACGTTTAGAGTGTCCTGAGACAACAAATGTATCAACTGATGACCAAACAAACATCCATGAAATAATTAATGTAATTTCATTGATAATCTCAATTTGTTTATCTTTAAAAATATACATAATTGCAAAATGAAGACCAAGCATAAGTAAACCGATTAAAGCTAAAATAAAACCAAATAGCATACTTCTATGGTGTTCATAACGAACATCTTCATATTGAAGGTGATAGTGACGTGTAACACATTTTTTAATTTTGTCTTTTAATTCCTCAGAATACTTTCCGCCATCATCAAAGTTAATAACAACTGGTATTTCTGCTCTTAAATAGAAAACTTGTTGATCAATGTAGTCATAAATATCTGGATCCATACGTTTCTCGTAAGAGAAGACTGAGAAAGGTGAATCAATTTTAGTTAAATCAACATTAACATAGGCTTTGCCATCATCTTTAATTAAAGAATCTTCGTAGCGTAAAGAATAACGATACTTTTTAGCATACAAAGCATTAAGTTTATGATTAAAGTCCTTTACTTGTCCTCTAATCTCTTTTCTTTTTTCTCTATTCTTTTTGCTAAAAAATCCCATATAACCTACCTATCAATAAATTTAATATCTGTTTTAAATGGAAGCCAAGTTGCAAGTAAAAGCAAAATTGATCCAATAATTGAACTAATTGCAGAAAGAACTGGACCTGCCCCATTTCTCATGTTTGTGGTTTCACCTAAGTTATTAACTGATAAGAACAATTCTTTAGTAAGTAAAACGCAGACAGCACATAATGCTAAAATGATAGCAAGAATTGTGTTAATAACCTTAAGGTTACCAGACCATGACTTTTTAAATGATTCAACAATTAAGATAACTGCAATAAGTAAAGGAAGAGCAAATCCAAAGACAGGAATAATCGTGCCTTTACAAACTCCTTCTTTACCAATGTATGAATTAACTTTGTATGTAATCCAAGTTTGTTTTACTGAATCATAAAATTCTAGAGAGTTAGCGAATAAGGCTATAAAAGCAATAATTGCTAACAATGCAACTAAATATATTAAAATATTTCTGACATATTGTCTCATGTCTATTATTATACACAAGTAAAT
>JAGHUR010000031.1 GCA_018064745.1 Candidatus Fiminaster equi | reverse complement strand
TTATTGAGTCAATTGTATGACGAATAAGAGGTTTACGATCTACCTCCAGGAGGAGCTTATTAACTTTGGCGCGGGTTGAACATCCGCCCGCGAGGATGATTCCTACCATTAAGTTTCTCCTATGTGTGTGTGCTTATATTCTACACGCATACGTAAGAGGTTTCAATAATTTGTTTAATAACAAAAAAGGACTGCCGAACTGGCAATCCTTATTTTGATTAATTTTTAAACAATTATTTTAAGAAGATTGTGGAGACAACTGCTGCACAAACCATAAATGCTGCGAACACTGGTGAATAGGCAAAATGTTGGACTTTTGCGGTGAATTTTGCGAAATTTGGACGCTTTTCAAGTGCTTTAATTCCAACACCAATTCCCATATAAGCTGCACAGTAAGCAAATGAAATTGCGTTCATTGTAACAACATATTCAAGAATCTTTGACCAGTTAACAATTCCATCGGCAATGTATGCACTTTGGAATGGAACTGCTGTTGCCATTGAGTAGCCAACATAAATGGATCTAATTAAGGTTGAAGCAACCATAAATGTTACGAATGATTTTAAAGAACAAATCTTTTCTGGCTTAGTAACTGCAAAGGCTACAGCCATAATTCCAGATTCTAAAATAATAGCAACCATTGGGTTTACAACTTTGTTTACCATTGGAACAAAGAAGAAACAAAGAGCTTTAATAGATGCAGCAACAATTCCAACATATAATGCTGTTCTGGCTTTTCCAGTAATCTTATATGCTCTTCCGCAAATCATGTAAGCAATTGGAAATAACACTGCTGTTGAAGCAAAGATAATTGAGTCAAATGCCTCTAAGTGTAAAAGAGTTCCTAAAGTTGCTTCAAGTAAGCCCCAAAGGCCACCGAGCATAAGAACTGTAATGATGAGCTTAGTTTTTTTCATACTTTTCACCTCGTTATTTAGAGTTTAACAAAATATTTTTGCTTCAAAAAGTAAAAATTTTTGGCTCGCGCGCACGCACTTTAACCTTGAAAGTGCGAGTGTGATAAAAATATTTTTCTTTTAATAGATAGAGTGCTATAATTTTCCTCGCTAACTAGATAGAAAAGCATTGGTAAATCTTTTTATGAAACTCGTTAACAAAAGACCAGTATTTAGGATCACATTTCTAGCCCTTAATTTAGCACTCTATATTGGGCTATCTTTTGTCTCGATTCGTTTACCTGCTCAAGAGATCACTTTCAAGGGTTTACCACTTGTCTTTGTTTCAGTCGTTTCTGGACCAATTGATGGGGTTTTTGTGGCGATTTTCGGTGAATTTATCGCACAACTCACTTCTCCATACGGTCTAACTCCAACGACTGCTTTATGGATTTTGCCACACGTTTTTAGAGCCTTAATTGTAGGCTTAATGATGCGCAAAAAAGATGTATTTGAAAACAAAGGTTGGTGGGTACTCACTGTCATACTTTCTGGTATAGCTGTCACAGTCTCAAATTCAATCGTTATTTATGTTGATGGAGTGATTATGAAATATCCAACAGTATTAACTGCAATTAGTATGTTAACAAGAGCTGCAGCAAGTATTGCTACATCAATCATTTATATTATTGTAATTCCGCTGCTCATAAAACCAATTATGAAAGCAGGAAAACTTGAAAGAAAAAGCAGTGATTAAATAATCACTGCTTTTCAAATCCCTTTTTCATCTTTGCCATCATGCGTTCATCATCACGCTTTTTGATGGTTTCTCTCTTGTCATATAATTTCTTACCTTTTGCAAGAGCAATTTCTATTTTTAATTTTCCTTTCTTAAGGTAAACCTTAGTAGGAACAATTGTCATTGCTTTTTCCTTGGCCTTTTTAGCCATTTTAATTATTTCATTTTTATGTAATAAAAGCTTACGAGTTCTATTTGGCTCATGATTAAATACATTGCCGTGTTCATAAGGTGCAATATGCATGTTTAAGATAAATGCTTCATCATCCTTAATTACTACGTAAGAATCGTGCAAAGAAGCACCATTTTGACGCACAGATTTGATTTCAGATCCTTTTAGTTCAATTCCGCACTCTAAAAAATCCTCTAAAAAATAGAGAAACTTAGCTTTCGAGTTGTTAACTAAAATCTTAATTCCGTCCATCTTATTTTCCTCAGTGTTTCTTTTTAAGAACAACACAGATAATGGTAATTATAACACCAATACCTACTGCTCCACCACCAATAGCTCCTGCAATTAATGGAATATTTGAATTTTTATTAGATTGTTTAGCTTTGACTTTAACTTGGTAAGTGGTCTTTTTAGAAATATCTCCTTCAGTATAAGAAACTGCAATTACTTGATAGCCAACCTTATTAGGATCATAACCAGTGATTGAAGTTGGAGTTACTTCTTTAGCAGATCCATCACTATAATGTGCGGTAAGAATTAAGCCTTCACTTGAGAAGTTTTCACCATACTCAAACTCAGTTTTATAATTACCAGAAATATAGATACTTGAAAGAACTGGGATTGGATTTTTAACTTTGATTTCATAGGTTTTTTGTACAGTTTTCCCGTTTTCTTTGTACGAAACCGTAATAATTTGTGTACCGCTAATTTGGCCATTGTAGCCTGTAATCGATGTTGGATTAACTGTCTTTGTTAAACCATTATCATAAGTAACTGTAACAACTAATCCAGTTGAGTCAAACTGCTCTCCAAATTCGAACTCAGTTTTATAATTACCGCTTAATGTAAGTTTTGTTGGAGTTAGAGCTTTTATTGTAATCTTATATGTAGCTGTACGAGTAATGTTTCCTTCTTTATAAGAAACAGTTATTGTTTGTTCTCCAACTACATTCATGTTGTAACCGGAAATATTTGTTGGATTAACTGTCTTTGAAGAACCATCATCATATTTTGCGGTTACCACTAAACCATCGCTTGAAAAAGCGTCTCCTACAAAGTAGGTGGTTTTGTAGTTGCCACTAAGAATGATTTGCTCTAGTAAAATAGGATTAACTGTAATTGTGTATGTAGCACTCTTTGAAACGCCGTCTTCACTATAAGTAACAGCAATGGTTTGTTGTCCAGTTTTTGACATATCATAACCAGTAATGCTGGTTGGTGTTACAGTTTTACTATCTCCATTATTGTATGATGCTGTAACAATTAATCCTTCAGATGAAAATTGTTCGTTTACAAAGTAAGTTGTTTTGTAGGAGCCAGAAAGTGAGATACTATCTACAACGACTTCAGTAACTGTAACATTATATGTTGCATAAATGTCTCCATAAAATACAAATATCGTTTGAGTTCCAGGAATAGCTTTGTCATAACCAGTAATTTTTGTTGGAGTTACTGCTTTCCTATCTCCATTATTGTAAATAGCTGTAACAACCAAGCCTTCAGAAGTAAATTCTTCTCCTTCAAAATAATCAGTTTTAACTTCGCCAGACAATTCGAGGGAAGTGACTTCAACTGCGCTTACTAAGATACCAAAGGTATCAGATTTAGAAATTCCATTTTCTTCGTACGTTACAGTAACAGTTTGTTCTCCTGCAACATCCATATCGTAGCCAGATAAAGAAGTTGGATTTACATTCTTTGCATCACCATTGTTATAGTTTGCTTGAACAACTAAACCAGTTTTGTCTAATGTATCTCCCACAAAGTAGTCGACTTTGTCTGGTCCAGAAGTAATTTCGATTGAAGAAAGCGCAACTTCGGTTACTTGAATACTATAAGTAGTACTTTTTGTAACTTCGTTTTCAGTGTAACTAACGGTAACGGTTTGAGAGCCGGCTTTTGACATATCGTAGCCAGTTATTTCTGGTGTAACTTCTGTATGTAAACCATTACTAAAATCAACCATTGTAACTAAACCAGTGGATGAGAAATCATCTCCCACAAAGAATGCGGTTGGATAAGAACCACTAATTTCAATACCTTCAGGTGATCTAGGTGTTGGAGATGTTTTACTATAAACAACCTCAAATCCCGTAATTTTTATTTGTCCATTTGTAGCAGATGTACTATTACCAACATAGTAGAATAATGAATCGTGACTTGTTTCAATAGCTTCGTCACTTAAAACGGAATCGCCCTTAAATAATAAGGTTCCTGTATTTGAGTTTGTAAATGAAATAGAGACACTATGAAGTTTATAACCTGAACTAACTGAAATAGACAAAACTGGCGATTCTGTTTGGTAAATTCTCCAATCATAACCATTTGTATAATATTTTCCAGTATTAGTTCCACCACTTACTGAAACTGAAACTACTGAGTCTAAATTAAAGCTTGTATGCTTGCTTTGATTTTCCCATGAATTTTCTGTCGCAATACTAAGTATTGTTTTTGAAACAGTAACAGGTGCTGTAGGGTCTTTTGATACTGTAATGTTGTAGCTAGCAGTTACTCCTTCTTTATACGTTACAACAACTTCTTTTGTTCCAATTGTTGTCATGTCTGGTGAACTAAATGTAACCTTATCAGTTGCATCAAAGGTGGAACCGCTGTTATTAATAGCAGTTACTACTAAACCATTATGAGTGAATGTTTCACCTTGAACAAATGTGGTTTTGTATTCACCACTAAGTTCAATACTAACAACACTTAAACCATTTACTTTAATTCCATAACTTGCACTCTTTGTAACGCCACTTTCAGTGTATGAAACAACAACAGTTTGATTGCCTGTTTTTCCCATGTCATAACCAGAGAAAATACAATCACTTGTTACATTAGTTTCACTAAAGTCACTATAGTGAGCATTAATTGTTAAACCAGTCGATTCAAATGTATCACCTTTGTAAAATTGTGTTTTTGGAGTTCCATCTGCAGTAATAGAAAGTAATGTTTTGGTTGCATCTTTTGAATCATCATAAACAACCTTAATTTCTTTAATGCGTCTATGACCAGATGTTGAATTATATAAAGTAAATGTTACAGAATCTGCACCATCCGCTTTTGTCCAATGACCTGTTGCAGAATCAACATTTCCAACATCCGTGCTAAACAAGTTCTTTGTACTAACGTCATCTTTACCAAAAGTAAATGTAATTTCTACAATCTTTTTATCTCCAGCGATTGTGAAAGAGTTGTTTGCATAAACTCTTATTGCAGTTCCGGTGTCATAGTAAGCTGATTTATTTGAGTTTGGACCAAAAAAGTTAACTGAAAAAGCGTCATTTGTAACTGAGTCTATTGTTTGGCCATTTTCAAATTCATAATTTGGGAAAACAAAGTTTACAGTATTTTCTTCAACTGGTTCTTCAATAATGTGAACTGTGTAGCTTGTAGTTACACCATTATAATTAGCATAAATTGTACAATCTCCAGTTACACTGGAGTCAAATCCGGTGAATTCTGTTAAATCAGTAACGTCTTCATTTCTTACATCGGTGCTTCCTTGCTTATAATAAGCAGTTACGGCGATGCCTTTATTAGAATAGGAATCGCCCTTATAGAAATTGGTCTTGTAAGTTCCACTTAATTCAATTCTATCTAGAACAATTGGTTCTGGCACAGTCACAATTGCAGAGCCAAAAACCATGCTTTCTTCATCTTTGCTCTGTGCAATAATTGTAGTTTCACCTGGTCCAACAGCAGTTACATAACCTGTACTAGAAACGGTTGCAATACTTTCATCCATCGAAAACCACTTAATACCTTTTATAGTTGTATCTGATGGTAAAACTGTGGCAGTTAAACGTCTTGTAGAATCAATTTCTAATTCAAATAAATTTGGCGAAATTGTAATAGAATCTGGGTGAATTACTGAGGATTTTACAGTGATATTTAAAGTTGCAGTCTTTCCGCCGTACGAAATTGTTATTTTATCATTGTACGATGCAAGACCGCCTTCTGGATCCCAAGAATAACCTGTAATTGGAAGAGAAGTTCCGTCATCATAATTTGCTTTTACAACCATACCAGTTGGATCAAAATACTCGCCTACAACATAAGCGGTCTTATCCGGTTGAGTTGCTATAGTAATACTTAAAAGCTTTTTATCTTCTGAGGTTCCATTTATTTTATCGTGTTCTGGATCTGCGCTTCTTGTTGAACTACCAAAACAAATATCTGCCCAGTCTGGGAAGTCAATAAATGGGTTTCTATTATGTGTAAAGTTTGTATACAAAAGATTGTTTCTATGAATTTCAAATTCATCAGGTGGGTCAATCTTATTCCATTCAAGTAAATCACTTAAAACACCCATTGAGTATGGGTCATTATAACTTGATGTGCCCGTTCTCATGTCAATTGTGTTACTTAATACAAGATTTGGTTCATTTCCATCAAGTCCTTCAGTGGCGCCTTTGTAGTTATTATATCTTGCTGCCATATAAAATATGGCTCTTGCAATGTCACCTTTGTCTTCATCTTGTGGTTCAAAAACAGTCCCACTTCCTAAGGTTAATGAAACACCTTTATAGTTATGACCAACTGTTGAAGGATATCTTGTATTTGTGTCGGTAAGATTGCCTTTGTCTTTGTCAACATAGCCAAAGTAATAATTTGAGTGAATATTATTTGCCCAACCATTGCCAGCCCAAAGATGCATTGGGTCACCACGTGCCCCACCAGATGTTCCGGTTGGAGCTGTATCAAAACCATGTGATTTTGCCCAAATGTGCTCTTGGTTAATTCCTGTTCCATCCTGGGTATGATTGCCCCAAGCTTTAACAGGGTTGTCGATACTTCTATCTATGTATAAAGCATGAACATATGGGTTTTTGCTTTCATCTGATTTACCTGCTCCAAAGGTATAACCTTTGATAACATTTGTGGTTTTATCATATGTACCGTTATTTCCGTATGTAGGTCCGGATTTTTTCCAGTCACGATCAGCGATTTCATAAAGTCTCCAAATAGACTCTTTTCCGTTATCGTATGAAAAGTATTTTTGGCCTTCTGACAGAATAGATTTTAAGTTCTTTAAAAGATTTGTCCCTTTTTTATTTTCTGCTGTTAAATCATTGAGGTCTGAATAGTAGTTTCTTATGTCTTGAGAAGATGCATCATTAAGGTTGATATCCATCTTGCTAAGCGTTGTATAATCGTAAGCATCTACAGGAGTCGGTTTATCTACTTTTTCAACAAAAATAGCTCCCAATGCAAACGAAATTGGAAGTAATGCAATTATAGAATTTTTAATAAAATTGCTATGTTTCATTAGGCCCTCATTGTAATCATTTATAAGCCTATTTTCAATAAAAATAATATTTTTACTAATCCGTTATAGCGAAATATTTTAATTTAATTTAAAATAATAGTTGCATGAAAACAAATGAGTTAATTTTAAAGTTTGAAGATAAAGAAGAAGAATACAATTTTGCTGATAAAATCAACAAAATTGAAGACGGAAAACTTGTCAAAATTTTAGGCAGAGAAAATATTAAAAATTCCAATTCAACATTGATTATCAAATCAATGAATTTACCAATTTCTGATGTAATTCAGTTTAAAATTAACGTCTCTGAAGTTGGGTCTTTTTTATTCAATTTTGAAAAAAGCAAAATGAATGATCAAATTAGAGAAGAAATCCTTTCAAAAATTACCAAACTTCACGATGATGTTGAGCCAACAAAAGAAACTCAAATTAATAAGATTAAAAATTTAATTTCAATTGTTTCTGAATATGAAGAAATCTATTGTAGTTACCTTCCAAATGGAAAATTTAAATTAAGCTTTGATGAATTAAGTGAAGCGTTAAAAGATATTGAATTTTCTTTCCCAATTTTAGCCCTTGAAAACAAAGAAAAAGGTATCTTTGATGTTGAGGGAAGCAAACTAGGATTTAGAAAGTTTACAATTGACTACTTGTTTACTTCAATTTTCTCAATCTTAATGTCTTTTGGAGTAATGACAGGAATCTTCCAAATTTTTAACAAACAATCAATTGCCGCATTTCTTCTTGTTTTAGCATTTGTCTTCTTTGGTGTTCTTACTTACTCAATCTATTCAGTTATTTACAAACAAAATAAAGAAGTTAACAAAAAATTAAAATATTTCTTACTTATTTACACCACTGTTGGAATTGCTGTTGGAATTATAATTGCTTGGATAGTTTGTAAGTTTGCATTAAAAGTTGAAGTTGAGGGTCTATCACTTACAACTGTTGCTCTTATTTCTGGAGGTGCTTCATTAGCACTTTCTATTGCATCAATTTACACTCCAAAACTAATTAATTTAATTGTTAAGAAAATCTGAAAAATCCAGGAAAACATATGAAAAACACGCGGAATTCGCGTGTTTTTTAATTTTTAAACTTCTTAGATTTGTCTTTGTTTTCTATAGACAAAATACAAACCAACAACTATTAATCCAACTACAAATATTGATGTCATAACAATTGAAGATTTTTCGAATGATTCCATGAAGAATGAGGAACTGCTGTTAATTGTTAATAAGTTATTTTTTGCATCCATTACAAATTGATTTAATGCGGTATAGGTTTTAGCAATATAACTGTAGTGCCCTCTTGCTTCAGAAATAACAGCTGATGTTGTATTGTTACAGAATTCATTTTTTGAAGCGCCAACCATGTTTGCATATTCTTCAGATAAATTGGTCCAAACTATTTTTAAGCCGGACAATCTTCCTTCTTCGTTTGCTGCTTTACATGGGCCACTATAGTCTCTACCACCAGTTTGTTTTATAAAATACTCAGACCAAGCTTCAGCTTGTTCTTGTGGTGTAGCATTATATGTGACCTCTTCGTCACCAACTGCTTTTATAGATGCTTTTTGGGCGTTCCAACCGACATATTCGCCAGAACCTTCGTTCGTAATCTTAATAGGGACATTCTTTGAAGTGCTATTATAAGTCACTTTAATAGTAATGCTACCAAGTAAAAGTAAACTGGTGTTCGAAGTACCAACAATATTAAATGAAACGTTTTCATTTGTAACAACAACTGAACCATCACTATACTCTAATTTTGCTTTTAGATCTAAAACGCTTCTATATTTGCCAAATGGAACTTTGCCACTAGAATCAATGTCAAGTGTGAAATCTCTAACGGTAGCTGCAGCAGAAGTAAGAGTAATTTCCTTGGTCCCCTTCGCACCGCTGCCATCGGCGGCTGTTGCTGTAATAATTGCGGATTGACCAGCAATACCGTATGCAGTAATTTCGCCACTTGGATTAACTGAAATAATTGAATTATTAGAAGAACTCCAGGTTACATTTGTATTTGTAGCACCACTAGGTGAAACTGTGGCAGATAAAATATCACTTTGTCCAACTTCTAATGTTGAAGGCCCCGAGATAACAATAGTTTCAACTAAAGTTGCTGAAACAGTAACTTCACAAATGGAAGATTCATCTCCAGCACTTACCTGGATTTTTGCATTACCAGGTTTTAATGGTGTAACATCAACGCTTTCGCCTGTAGCACTTGGTCCTCTTGTAACTTTTTGAGCAATGCTAATAACGTCTGTTCCTTCAATAATAGTCCATTCAATTGTGTAAATAGCACCTTGGTCAGCAACAATTGTTGAAGTTAAAGAGAATGTTTCAGAAGTAGTAATTGCTTTTTCTGTTTCACTCAAAGAAATCGATCTTACAATTGGATCTGGAGTAGTTCCACCTCCGGAATCCTCAGTATAGTAAACTGTAGCATCATAAATTCTTGCTTGTTGACCAACAATAAAATAAACACTGCTTTGTCCGGTAGAAATACTCGGTGTTAAGGTATAAGTTGCTCCGTCTGATGTTAATGAACATGTATTTTTACTGCTATTCTTTAATTGCAAAGCATTGTTACCAGTTGTTCCCGTAATAACAATAGAAGTAATTAAGTAACCATTAGGAGCGGTAAATGTACAGTTCGAACTGCTATAAATTCTAATTGGATTAACATTACTAACACAGCCGTTCGATGAATCGCCTTTGTTATTAACAAATGTAAATCCTTGAGTTGCCCAGTCGTTATGTGAACTTGTTTGGACTGTTCTTTGTGCAGTACTTGTAAAGTCAAACATAATATGATCATCTTGTATATCGCTTCCAGATGAAGTAACTGTAACATTGCATGTTGCTTGTTTATTTCCGTCTTGTGTTGTAACAGTAATTACTGCAGAGCCAGCAGAGTTAAAAGACACATTTCCGCTTGAATCAACAGAAGCCACCTGGCTATTACTTGAAGACCAAGTCACATTCTTGTTAGTTGCATTGCTTGGAGCAATAGTCGCTGTTAATTTTTGCGCTGAATCGCCCACTGTCGCATTTAATGACGTTATTGAAAGAGTAACACCAGTTACAGAAACGGTTGTACTTCCTGATGAAGCAACAACAATTTGATAATCTACTGTAATATCACCATAATGAGCAGTAACTGTTTGTGTTCCTGCTTGTTGCATATTGTAGCCCGTATATGTACCAGATACAACTTCGTGAGTTCCGTCATTATACCAAGCAGTAATTTCTTCACCAACGAAAGTATCACCAACCGTGAATGATCTGTGTAAGCTTCCAACAGTAATTGATTCAACTGTCTTTTCAGGTGGAGTTTCTTGGCTGGAACAAATTGCTTTAGTTGCATCATTATAGTTGCCCCAAATCTTGCAAGCATACTCTGGGTGGTCAACGAAAGCATTACGATTTCCTTGTAAATATTGTCCACCACTTTGTCTATTTATTTCACGAGGATTAACTGGATTATCAAGATTCCATTTAAGTAAATCTGACAATTTTCCCATTGTTTTTCCGGTTGTTCCGCCTGTTGCAGTATCATCAAGAACAAGGTTTGCATTAACGGTCATACAATAGAAAATGATACGAGCACATTCTCCACGAATACTTGTTCCCATATAGCAATTATTAACACCAAAAGCTTTTATTGGATCCCAACCAGAACTAGAACTACTTAAGCCTTCAACATATTTTGAGTTTCCTCTATCAGAGTTCTCTGAAGAAATAGTTGGACGCGGCATATAAATATCTGCATCCGGGTATGGTTCACCAGCTGAACCTTTGCTACCGCCGCCACGAGAATTCGGCCAAACATGTTCGCGGTTCCATGATGTACATGGCGTTCCAGAATAGAAACTTAAAATTCTTGTTCCATATGGTTGACCATTACTGTCATATTGAACAGAAGTTGGATCATAATCTGTGTATTTAAATTTACCGCTTGTTGATGTGCCCATTCCAGAATAACCAACGGTGGATGTTCTCATTCTTAAATTTAAAGACCTCAAAGCACTTAAAAGAGATGTTTCAGTTAAGGAATCACTAATTGTTGAATAGTATTCATCAATATCATCATCTCCGCCACTAGTACCACCAGATTCTTTAACAGTAATTTGATAACTTGTATTAACAGTAATACTAGATTCAGTATAACTGACATCAATTGTCTTTGTTCCTACTGTTGTCATGTCTGGAGTTGAGAAAGTAGCATTGCTAACAACTTTAGAACTATTATCAGAGTAACGTGCAGTTACGGTTTCCTTAACAAATGTATCATTAACATTAAAAGTTCTATGATTGCTTGATACTGAGATACTACTTAAAGTAACAGCCGGAGTATCTCCGCCAGTTCCACCCGTTAAGAATGAAATACCTGAAAGTTGAACAACACCATTATCGCTAACTTTTGAACAAACAAATTCGATTGTATAGAACTTATTTGTTCCCATAAGACTAGTTGGTATTTCAACACTAGTAGTTGGGGTTGTTAAATTAATGGTAATTGGAGTTACACCACTAGTAGAAGCTGAACTTGAAATATACAAATTAACTCTAGTTAATCCTGCTGAATTAATACTATCTACAGAAATATTGATTTTTGAAATTTCTTTATCGATTGCAGCATTAGTTTGAAGTGTGCCTGTGTAAGCGCCGGTTTTTCCACCACACTTAATATAATCCCAAGCTTTATTATTGTTATTAAAATTTGTGGTCTTTATTGAAAAACCATTTGAGGTGTAGACTGCACTTACATTCGTATAAGCTGCGGTTGAGGTTGAAGTGTTTCCTTTAGCAAATGTACAAGACTTATAAACATATTCAGTTTGCTCTCCTCCTCCGCCACCGCTTCCGACTGTAACAGTACATGTGTCAGTTAATGATGGGTTTGAAACAGATTTTATTGTAATAATTGCAGTGCCTGCTTGACCAGAAAGCCAAATGCTATTATCTAATGACAAAATATCTTCATTACTAGAAGTAAAAGTTACCTCTGGATGTGTAGCATTTGAAGGGAGGACTTCATAAGCAAAAGTGTCTGCAGTGTCACCACTTGATTCTTCGTCAACGGTCACATTCTTGTTAAAAAAAGAAACACTAGTAACATCAATTCCAGAATTATTTGTAATAGTTATTTGACCTTTGACAGAAGAACTTGCTTTGCTAGTAGCAGTTATAATTGTTGTGCCAGCAGTATTTCCACCAGTAATAACACCGGTTGTAGAATTAACTGTTGCTACTGAAGGAATAGAAGAACTCCACTCAACTTCTCTGTTTGAAACAGATAAAGGCTGAACTTGAGCATATAATTGGACATTGTCGCCAGATGTAATGGTTGTCTGATCATTTTTTGCTTTAACTAAAACACTTGTTGGTGATGAATTATCAAAAAGAAGTTTACTTAAATTTAAAGCGCCATGTCCAAATGTTGTATCCCAACCTGTTGCGCCTTTATCATCACAAGCATTATACAATGCTGTTTCAAATTGAGCAGCAGTTCCATTTGGATTCTTTTGCTTCCAAAGACATGCTGCACCAGCAACAATCGGGGAAGCAAATGATGTTCCTTGTGTATTAGTGAAACTGTTTGTTCTATTTGAAATTGTTCCTGATTTGTAAGTTGCAGTTTCGTTTGCAGCGTAAACATAACCAGGAGCAGACAAGTCTACGTTTACGTTAATTGTGCTTGAAGTAGATGTTGATGGGTTATAATTCGAGAAACTTGCTTTTGAATATGAACCAGATGCAAACGCACCAACACCAATAACATGTGAATTACATGCAGGATAAGAACTAATTGTTGTATTTTCATTACCTGCAGCAGCAACGACAATGATTCCATTATTATAGGCGCTATTAATTGAAGATGATAAATAAGATGCTGTAGATGCGTAACCTTCATGATAGGTTCCGTAAGAATCTCTAAAAGATTCTGCATAAGCACCTAAGGACATGTTGATTACATCAACACCACAAGAAGTTGCGTATTTAATTGCTTCATTAATTGAAGAAAGATTCATGTCTGTTTTTAAAGCAAGAATCTTTGCATTTGGAGCGATACCAACAGTTCCACCATTGCCATTAATTGCAGAAGCTGCTGAAGATGCAACGTTGGTTCCGTGAGCATTTAATTTGCCATTTGTGCTATCCCAATCATGATCAAGATAGTTATAATCATTTGTATTTATTCCATATTGATAGTATTGAATTTGGTTTCCGCTTACAAAGTAATATCTAGAGGTATTAAGAATTTTTGAAGAACCGTCTGCAAACTTAAAATCTGGGTGATTATAGTCAATACCTGTATCAATAACAGCAATTACAGTGTCATCTCCACGATAAGCATTCCAAACGTCTTCCATTTTTGTATTTTGACCTAAAATAGTCATTGAACAATCTTGGTTTCCGTTTTTATACTTAGTATTATCTTTGCCAAAAGAATCATATGGTTCTTGACCTTCAAAAGGAACTGCATATACAGGATGTGCAATTTCTTCTTCAGTTAATTCTCTAACTACAACGCCTTCAGTTTTTGTGTTTTTAACAAGGCCAAAAGTAATGGTACTAAAACCTAAAGCCAAAGAAGTTAAAGATAAAAAGAAAATCGAACGGTTTTTATGCATGTTGTTTCTTACCCTTCTTTGAAGCTTTTACAGCAACAATAATAATTACAGTGACAAGGATAACAACAGCGACAGCGATTCCAACAAGGATTAAAATAGTCTTTGTGTCTAATCCTGAATTTGATTTATTTGTTTGAGCTTTTGGCTCTCTACCCATAAAGTCATTAAAACCATCAGCTTCGTGAGCTAGATAAATTTCATCATATTTTGCAGCACACTCTTTGAGTGTTTCAGATAATTCTTCTGCTGCATCTGCTGTGCCACCAGAATATTTTGTAACAGTGTTTTTAAGAACTTCTTTTGCGCCATCATCAAGTTTGTTGTAATAATGTTCAAGAACATTCCAATCATTAACAGTTACATCATTAACTGGAATATCCATGACATTTTCCTCAACAACATATGCGAAGTCAGCGGCTTTATGCTCGTTGGACATTTCGCCTTCTTCGACTGTAATTGTGAGATTTAAGAATAAATTTTTGAAAATAATTTTAACTTTTGCAGATGAAGCAAAGTTGTATTCATAGCTAACTAAACCAGTTACATCTTTAACTTCTTCACCAAATTTTGCGGTTACTTTTAATCCAATTGGACTAAACTCTTCAGACACAAAATAATGGGTTTTTGCTGGGTATTTCTCAATTTTTAAGTTGGAAACCGTTCCTTCGACAACAACAATTTCAAATTCCGTGGTGAAACTATCACCATAAGAAATGGTAACTTTTTTATTACCAGCAATTGATGTATTTGGGGCAGTAAATGAATATTCTGAACGTGGAATAACAATTGAGGAGCCATCAAGATAATGTGCTTCAACCTCTAAACCACTTTCGTCAAAAGACTCTCCAATAGAATAAACTAATTTATCAGGTTTATTACTAACAGCAATCTCTACGAGTTTATTTTCTGGCTGTTCATTTTCTGTGATTGTAACGGCGCAACTGGAACTTAAAGAACCAATAGAAGCAGTAATTGTGACTGAACCGGTCTTAAGTGCAGTAACAGTTGCAGAACTATTATTTCCGCTTACTGTAGCGACTGAAGAATCTGATGAAGACCAATTAATTGTATAGGAAGCACCTTGATCAGCATTGACAGTAGGAACTAAAGTTCCTGTAGCAGATTCTGATTTATTAATTGAAAGAGTGCTTGGTAAAGAAATTGAATTTACTTTTGGATCTGGTGTTGGTGGAACAACATTTTCAGTAACAGTTACAACACAAGTAGCTGATTTATCACCAGCACTTGCAGTAATTGTTGTTGTGCCTGTTTTTAAAGCTGTAACTGTGGCAGAAGTATTATTGCCTGAAACAGTTGCAACTGATGGGTCTGAAGAAGACCAATTAATTGTATAGGAAGCACCTGCATCCGCATCAACCATTGGAGTAATTGTGCCTATGCTAGATGTTGTTTTATTTATAGTTAATGTGCTCGGTAAATTAATAGAATTTACTTTTGGAGTTGGTGTTGGTGGAATGCTGTTACTGTATTCAACTGTAATGCTATCCAAGTATTGAGCGCCAGACTCATCCATTGATAATGAGAAATAGCTATCTCCATTAGTAACATTCCATGTTACACCGCTTGTGGTAACGGCTTTTTGCCCTTGAGAATTACCTGAAGTGGTTGAACTAGAATTATATGGTGTATTTGAGGTATATAATGTCCATTTTGGTGATGCAGTGTTAGATTTAACTGTTACAGACTTGATTGAGCCTTTAGTTGTCTGAGTAAAAAATGCATATCCAGATTTGCTCTTATTAAATTGCATTCTATTTGTGGTACCGAGGAAAATATAAGCTTGGCCAGAAACATCATCTTGAGACCAATCATTCCAAGCATATCCACTACCTGAAGCAAAAGAATCTCTGGTAATTACAATAGTTTCATCTTCTTGAACACCACTTACTGTTACAACACAGGTTGCAGTAAAATCACCATCTTCTGTTTTAACAGTTATTGTTGTGTTTCCTTCGGAAATTCCAACAACAAGGCCAGAAGAATTTACAGTAGCAACAGATGAATTTGATGAAGACCAAGTAACATTTTTGTTCTTAGCTGTTTTTGGAGAAATGGTAGGAGTTAGTTGAACATATCCATTGATATGAATAGTTGCAGTATTTAAATTTAATGTAACACCATCAACATCAGTAGGTGGTTCAATTACTTTGATACCTTGAATAACAACGTTGCATCCGCCATATGTTCCTGTAACAGATGTTTGTCCAACAGTTAAATTAGGCCAAGAAACAGAGCTTGATACATCACCAGTCGAACCATCACTATAAGTGGCGGTTATTGTTAAACCAGCTGGATTAAATGAATCTCCACCATAATAAGAAGTTTGTTGTAATGATCCAGTAGCTTTTAATTCAGTAACTGTTTTTGCTTTAACACAAACTTTTTTAGTAGCATCATTTGTATTGCCCCAAATCTTACATGCATATTCAGGGTGATCAATAAATGGATTTCTATTACCTTGTAAATATTCAGCACCTTCATTACGATTTTGTTCTCTTTCAAGAACTGGATATCTTAGATTCCAATCTAATAAGGTACTTAATCTTCCCATTAAATAATCTGGATTGTCATTAGAAGTTGAATGTGAATCAGCTTCGTACAATCCAAGTCTAGAATTTGCGACTACACAATACAAAGTAATACGTGCTGAATCGCCTCGATAAGATTCAACTCCAAAACTTTCCATTGCTGGGTCCCAGCCATTAACTGAATGTTTTTTACCTTCAACATAGAAAGAATTGCCACGACTGCCATTTTCTTTTATGAGGGTTGGTCTAGGCATATGAATATCATTTTCAACAGTCTTACCACCATGGCTTTGTGGCCAAACGTGTTCTCTGTTCATACCATCAGTTGCAGAATTTTCTGAATAGAAAGTTGTTAATCTTGTTCCATAAGGCTGTCCGTTTTTATCATAGGTAACGGTTTTTGGATCATAATCTGTATATCTAAATAGCCCACTTGGAGTTGTGCCCATATCATCATATTTGATACTAGCTTTCTTTCTAGTAGAATTTAAAGATTGCAATGCACTTAAAAGTGAACTACCTTCAAGAGTATTATTAATACCACTATAGTATGTTGCAGCATCATGATTTGTGAATACAGTTGTAGGAGCAGTTAGCTCAGCTTTGACCTCTTCAAACGCGCTATTTGAAAGTGTAGCAATGCCACAAACCGCAGTTGCAGCAAACGCCAATAACATTAATGATTTACTAAACTTTTTCATATACCGAATCCACCTTTATTAGGTGATACTACCATATACCCAAAACATAAAAAAAGCAAGTATTACAAGAATACTTACTCTTTAAATAGTCAATTTTAAGGACTAATTTTCTTACTTTCTTCTAAGGTAAGTGCAGAATCTAATAGTGTAATCTCCATCTTGCATTGGGATGCCTTCATCAACGCATTCGAATGCTGGATCAAGATCAATATTTGGGAAGAAAACTTCTGCTTCTCCATCAGCGTCAACTTTGGTCAAAAGTACCTTATCAACGTATGGTAAAGTTTGACGATAAATTGATGCACCGCCAAGAACAAATACATCTTGTTTTTGGCCAAAATCCTGGAGAATTTGTAGGAATTCTTCAATATTATGGACATTTTTAACACCATCGTAATTGTGGGTTGGATCACCACTTAAAACAACGTGTTCTCTATTTCCGAGTGGTTTGCCACCAGGGAATGAAAGCAAGGTATTTTCGCCTAAGAAAACCATGTGTCCTCTTGTCTCTAACTTGAAGTGTTTCATATCAAGTGGAAGATTAAAAAGAAGACCGTTTTTCTTGCCGATACCGAAATTTTTATCTACACACAAAATTGAAATAATCATATTAAATAGCCACCGGAATCTTTTCTTCTAATTTTTCGTATTCATAATCTATAAGTTCGAAGTCTTCAACTTTGAAATCATAGAAGTTTTTAACATTTGGATTAACTTTTAAGGTTGGAGCCTTGTGTTGAGGTTTCGCGATAACTTTCTTAACTAATTCAACGTGTCTGTCATAGATATGAGCGTCTGCAATAACGTGCACAAGTGTACCAGGTTTTAAACCTGAAACTTGGGCAAACATTATTAATAATAATGAATATTGAAGTACGTTCCAGTTATTAGCAGTTAACATGTCATTACTTCTTTGATTTAAAATGCCGTTTAATGTGTCGCCAGTGACATTAAATGTCATTGAATAAGCACATGGATAAAGATGCATTTCATGCAAATCTTGGAAGTTGTAAATGTTTGTCATAATTCTTCTTGATTGAGGATTATGTTTTAAATCATAAAGAACTCTATCAACTTGATCAAAGTCACCTTCTGGATAATGATGTTTAACACCTAACTGATAACCATAGGCTTTTCCTATTGAACCAGTTTCATCAGCCCAGCTATCCCAAATATGAGATTTTAAATCATGAATGTTATTGGATTTCTTTTGCCAAATCCAAAGAAGTTCATCTAAGCATGATTTAAATGCTGTTCTTCTAATAGTTAAAATTGGTAATTCTTCTTGTAAGTTGTAACGATTAACAATACAGAATTTCTTGATTGTGTGTGCTGGTGTTCCGTCTTCCCAATGCGGTCTAACTGGAAGCTTCTCATCACTGAAACCAGTCTCAAGAATTTCCTTCATGTTTGCTACAAAAATTTCATCTGCACGTGACATAAAAGTTATCTCCTTGCTGAATAGTATATCAGTTTATAGAATAAACTCCACTCTTATCGAAACTTTTTTAATTATATCGTTAAATAAAATTCTTATTTCCAAAATAAGGGAGATTAAATAGTTATTTCCATAATGTTGTTAGAATAGTTATGTCCAAATCAGGGATAGAAAGGAGAA
>JAGHUR010000013.1 GCA_018064745.1 Candidatus Fiminaster equi | reverse complement strand
AAAATATATACACTGTACAACTTTTTGTAAAATTGTTTCGATTTTTTCAAAAGTTTATAAAAAACGCCCTGTTATGTTAACCAAGTGTTTTTAATGTCTATAAATAGACATTATTCATTATATTTTTTGGCAATTCCTTTAAACTTCTCGACTGGATACTTCTTTTCATTTTGATCCATTTTTTCATTTACGACTTCGTCGATGTCTAAATTGAGTTTATCAATCAAATTCTGGCAGTTGACTATAACGTCAGCTAATTCTTCTTTTATCTTATTAATATTGCCATTTTCGTTCCATTGAAAACATTCAAGTAATTCCGTTGCTTCAATTGCAATTGTTTTAGCAAGTGCGTTTGGTGTGTGGTATTTATCCCAATCACGATCACTACTAAATTTACGAATTCTTTTTATTGTTTCTTCTTTCATAGATATCAACCTCAAATATATTATAGCAAAATTTATAAATTTTTGCTAAAATATTACCCAGGTGATACAAAATGGAACAAGCAATTATTGAAAAATATAAGTCATGGTTAAACGAAATCACTATCACTCCTTCCGAAAAAGAAATTCTAAAGAATTTCTCCCAAGAAGAGATTGAGAGTTGTTTTGGAGCAGACCTAGAATTCGGCACCGCTGGTATTCGTGGCGTAATGGGTGTCGGAACAAATAGAATGAACATTTATGTTGTAAGACAAGCAACACAAGGTTTAGCAGAATACTTACTTGCTAATTTTAAAAATCCTTCAGTTGCAATTGCTTACGATTCAAGAAATAACTCAGAGAAGTTTGCAAAAGAAACGGCGTCTGTTTTAGCAGCAAATGGAATCAAGGTATTTATTTATAGAGAATTAATGCCAGTTCCAGCCCTTTCATTTGCGGTCAGAAGATTAAAAACTTCAGCTGGCGTTGTTATCACCGCATCACACAACCCAAAACAATATAACGGATACAAGGTTTATGGTTCAGACGGATGTCAAATGACGCCAGACGCAGCAAAGCAAGTTTTGGAAAATATCCGCAAAATTCCAGTGTTTTCTGGCGTAAAACGTTCTACTTTCGCAATTGAAATGTCAAATGAACGCATTCAATACATACCAGAAAAAGTAATCGAAAAATACTATGCATCTGTCTTAAAACAATCCATCTTTTCACCAAAGATTTCTGATAGAGTTTTAAGAATCACATATACTCCACTTCACGGTTCAGGACTTAAACCAGTCACAACAGTTCTTAATCGTGATGGATTTAATTTAATTGATATCGTTGAAGAACAAAGACTTCCAGATGGAGACTTTACTACTTGTCCATATCCAAACCCAGAACTCAAAGAAGCAATGGAACTTGGAATTAAGTTAATGCTAGAAAAAGAAAATGATATTTTAATTGCAACAGACCCAGATTCTGATCGTGCAGGTGTAGTTGTCAATCATAGAGGTACTCCAGTAATCTTAACTGGTAATGAAATTGGAATTTTACTTTTTGACTTTATAGTCAATGCTAGAATTCAAGCAAAGAAAATGCCTAAAAATCCAATTGTTATAAAGACAATTGTTTCAACAGACTTAATTAACCTAATTGCAAAAAAATATGATGTCCAAGTTATTGATGTTCTCACAGGATTTAAGTTTATTGGTGAACAAATTCACTTACTTGAAGAAAAATCTAATGTAAAACGCTTCATTTTGGGTTTTGAGGAATCTTGTGGTTACTTAACAAATCCAGCGGTTAGAGATAAAGATGCAGTTAATGCAATGCTCCTTATTGCAGAAATGGCAAATCATTACAAACATTTAGGTGTAACATTGGTTGATAGACTCGAACAACTTTATAAAGAGTTTGGAGACTACAAAACAATTACTTTATCCTACCAATTTGAAGGTCTTGATGGAAAAGCAAAAATGGCTCAAATTATGGAGAACTTCAGAAACCCAGAAATCCAAAAATCCCTGGGAAATATCCATCATATTGGCGATTATCTCCAGCAAAAGCTCATTTTCTCAGATCATGAGGAAACTACGAATTTACCAAAGAGTGACGTTATTAAAATGTTCCTTGATGATGCAGAAACAGTAACAATTCGTCCATCAGGAACTGAACCAAAAGTTAAGGCTTATATCTTCGCTCACGGTGAAGAAAGAGTTAATGCATTAAAAGAAATAATTGATAACTTAATGAAATAACAAAAAAAAGACGCTAATCGAATTGAAAAGCGTCTTTTTAATTTACTATTTTTCAATAAATTCTAAGAAATCTTTAAGAACTTGTTCTTTATTTGTTTCGTTATGAATTTCGTGTCTCATATTTGGATAAAGTTTTAATGTGACATCTTTAATTCCTAACTTCTTATACAACTTAACAAGTTTTGTTGGACCCTTTCCTTTATGACCTACCGGATCAAATTCACCTGCTGGTACAAAGATTTGAAGATCCTTATTAATCTTATTAAGGAATTTTGTTTTGTATAATCTGTGATTTCCTTTTAAAAGTTCACGATAGAAACCATTTGATGAACCTTTGCCACATTTTGGATCTGCAATATATCTTTCAACATTGCCTTTATCAAATGACAACCAGTCACAATCTGTCTCTCTATGTTTAACTGATTTTGCATAAGCTCCAATTGCAAGTGACCTAAGGAATTTACCCTTCTTATTCTCGCCACGCATTTTACTAATAAATCTAGCAAGTTGATAACCAATAGAGTAAGTAAATTTACTATTTGGACCATCAGTACCACATATAATTGCTTTGTTAGCGTGTTTTGCATAACGTTGAATATAATCTTGAACAATAAATGAACCCATTGAGTGTCCAAATATGATTACAGGGAGACCCTTAATCGCATATTTTTTAACTAGGTCATCAAGCACTCTAACAAATTTAGAGAATGCAGACTTTGGAACAATACCAAGTTCATCTAAATTTTGAACGTTTTCGCCTTGGCCATAATAGTCAATAGAGTAAACGTTATAGTTATTTTCATTAAAGAAGTTTGCAAATGAATCATATCTTTCTGCGTATTCTTCCATACCGGTAGCAATAAAGATACATCCCTTAGGTTGATTAACTTCCCAAGCGAATCCAGAGAGAACATCATTGTTAACAGTCTTAATGCTGATCAATCTTTTATTCATAACTGCCTCCTATTTATCAAATCCATGTGGATTATTTTTTTGCCAATTCCAGGAATCTCTACAACAGTCTACAATTGTGTACTTTGTTTTGAATCCTAATTCACGATACGCCTTGTCAGCACTTGCATAACAAGTAGCAATATCTCCAGGGCGTCTTTCAACAATCTTATAATTAATTTTTAATCCGTTTGCGTCTTCGAAAGCGCGAACCAAATCTAAGACTGATGTACCAACCCCGGTACCTAGATTATACACCATTAGTCCAGGGGCGTGTTGAATTTTTTCAAGTGCGAGCACATGTCCGATTGCTAAATCAACAACGTGTATGTAGTCGCGAACACCAGTACCATCAGGTGTGTCATAATCGTTTCCAAACACAGACAATTGTGGCAACTTACCAACAGCAACTTGTGTTATGTATGGCATTAGATTATTAGGTATACCTTGTGGGTCTTCACCTATTAATCCTGACTTGTGTGCACCTATCGGATTAAAGTAACGCAAGATGATAAAATTCCATGAATTATCCTCACCGTATAGGGACTTAAGCATATTTTCAATGCGGTACTTAGTCTCTGCATATGGGTTTGTTGTAGCTCCAACTGGATCGTCTTCTAATATTGGAACTCTTTTTGGATCACCATACACTGTTGCAGATGATGAGAATATCAAATTCTTGCAACCGTGTTTTTTCATAACCTTGATTAAGACCTCGGTTGAACCAATATTGTTATCAAAATATAAATCTGGTTTCTTAACTGATTCACCTACTGCTTTTAATCCAGCAAAATGGATAACTGCATCAATGTTATGTTCATCAAAGATTTTATCCATTTTTTCTTCATCTCTAACATCATTTAGGTAGAACACGGGGCGTTTCTTTGCAATCTTTTCAATACGATTAAGTACTTCTGGTTTAGAGTTACAAAG
The DNA here is from genome assembly GCA_018064745.1 of Candidatus Fiminaster equi. GTDB lineage: Bacteria > Bacillota_I > Bacilli_A > RFN20 > CAG-826 > Fiminaster > Fiminaster equi. The sequence goes on along the minus strand of JAGHUR010000013.1, from coordinate 7,529 downwards.
GTTATCAACAATGATTGGTTCATAACCAGCTGAAATAAGTTCAACACATGTGTGTGAACCAATATATCCCATACCGCCTGTTACTAAAATCTTTTTCATATTAACGCTTCTTTAATTCCTTGAGTAAAACATCAGAGGTAATTTTTGGATTAATCTTACCTTGTGTTTTCTTCATAATTTGACCAACTAGGAAACCAAGGGCTCTACCCTTACCGTCTTTATAGTCAACAATAGCTTGTGGGTTTTCTTTTAAAACTTCTTCAACAGCATTTTGGATGAATGACATATCAGAAATTTGAGAAGAGATACCACAGATCTCTTTTGCTTTATTTGCATCAACATTTGCTTCAATCATTTTTGCAAAAATTTCTCTTGCTTGATTGGAGTTAACTTCATTCTTTTCAACCATGTTTACAAGGCCCGCAAGTGCCACAGGGGTCAAATTAAATGCCTCTATGGTAAGAATATTCTTGTTTAAATAACCAGCAACATCAACGTTGATCCAGTTAGCTAAAAGTTTATATGCTTTGGTGTGTTTTGTGGCCTCATCATAGTATTCGGAAACAGCCTTTTCACTTACAAGTAAGCTTGCATCATAATCATTAAGCCCAAATTCAGAAATGTAACGTGCTTTTTTGGATTCGGCAAGCTCTGGGCATGATGCAATAGCGTCTTCAACAAATTTGTCTGAAAGCTTAATTGGTGTAATGTTTGGTTCTGGGAAGTATTTGTAATCAACAGCATCTGTTTTAAGACGCATGGAGATTGTTTCTCCTTTTTTGTCATCGTAACGACGTGTTTCTTGTAAAACTTCACCACCTTCATCAAGAATCTTAGCTTGTCTTGCAATTTCAAAGTCGATTGCTTTTTGAATATAAGAAATAGAGTTGATGTTTTTAACTTCAACTTTTGTTCCAAATACATTGCTACCTTTTGGCATGATTGAAACGTTAACATCGCAACGAAGGGAGCCTTCTTCCATCTTTCCATCACTAACACCACTAAATACAACGATAGAACGAATTCTTTCGACATATTTCATAGCTTCTTCACCGTTTCTCATCTCTGGTTTAGAGACAATTTCAACAAGCGGAGTGCCAGCACGGTTGTAATTTAATAAGGTAAATGCTGGGAAGTGAAGTTGTTTACAAGTATCTTCTTCGATATGTAATCTTTCGATACCAATACGTTTGGTTTCGCCACCAACATTGATTTCAAGATAGCCTTCTGAACCGATTGGGCGTCTATCTTGAGTAATTTGGTAACCTTTTGGAAGGTCACTATAGAAATAATTTTTACGATCGAAATGTAATTCGTGGTCAATGCTCATATGTAGTGCATTACAAACACGAATTGCATAAACAACACCCATCTTATTTACAGTTGGCATAGTTCCTGGAAATGCAAAGTCCATTGGAACTGTTTGTGTGTTTGGTTCTTTACCATAAGCGACAGGAGCATTAGAAAACATTTTGGACTTAGTCTTAAGTTCAACGTGGATTTCAAGACCAATAACTGCTGTGTATTCCATTATTTTTCTTCTCCTTTCGCATAAATATTTGCAAGACCAGTGACTTGTTCAAGAGCATAGGCTGCTTGAAACAATTTAGATTCTTCAAAAGCGCGGCCCATTAAGTTTGCGCCGAATGGCATTCCTTCTTTAAAACCAATTGGAAGAGTAATTGATGGAAGACCAGCAAAGTTACCCATACACAAATGGTTGTCTGCAATTAAATATTCATCTGATAATCTATCAGCGCCATCGCTTGCTTTTGGAGCAATGCTTGGTGCAGCTGGAAGATAGATGAAATCGTATTCTTTGAAAATGTCGTTAATCATATCAACAATTCTTCTTCTATTCTTTTGTGCTCTTAAGAAAAGATCATTTTTATTTTCTTTCATTAAAGCAAAGCTTCCGATGACAAAACGACGTTTAATAAGCTCACCAAAACCTGCGGTTCTAGCATTTGCCATAACTTCTTCATAAGTTTCGCCATTAGAAAGTGGACCAAACTTAATTCCATCGAGGTTTGCATTGTTAGATGTTGCTTCAGCACAAGAAATAACAAAATAGGTTGGTAAAAGTGATTGTAAAAATTCAACTGGAACTGAAACTTCTTCAACCACAAAACCTTTTGATTTTAAACCTTCAATTGTCTTAACGAATGAGGCCTTTACATCAGCGTCTGACACACTATCAACAACTTCCTTAATAACTGCAATTCTTGGGGATTTGCAGGCGATTTTTACGTTTTCTGCGTATTTTTCGACCGGATTTGTTGATGATGTTGCATCTCTTTCGTCGCGCCCAGCAAGTGCTTCAGTAACGATAGCAATATCCATTACATTTCTTGCAAAATAGGCAACTGTGTCAAGTGATGGAGCAAATGGGAATAAGCCAAATCTTGAGATTCTGCTCCAAGTTGGTTTAAATCCAACTAAACCAGCAAGTGAAGCTGGCTTACGAACTGAGTCGCCTGTGTCTGAGCCAAGTGCGAATGGAACGATGCCTGCGGCTGTAGCGGCTGCAGATCCACATGAGGAACCGCCCACTAATCTAGTGCGTGTTTTATCATATGGATTATATGTCATTCCTAAGTGTCCACTTAAGCCTGTGCCACCCATTGCAAGTTCATCAAGAGTCGTCTTTGCAATAGCAACTGCCTTTTTTGCTTTAAGTTTTTCAATAACGGCAGCATCATAAACTGGAATGTAGCCATTTAAAATATTTGATGATCCAGTAGTTGGAACATCTTTTGTAGAGTAATTGTCTTTGACAACAAATGGAATTCCCCAGAGTGGATTATCTACTTCTGGTTCACCAAGTTCGCTTGCAAAAGCTAAAGCTTCTTGTTCCATTATATATTCAAAAGCATTGTTTGAATCTTTCTTAGCAAGTTCGATAGCATCCTTTACTAAGTCAACAGGAGTTACCTTTTTGGCAATTAGTAATTCATGGAGTTCTAAAATAGACTTTCCCTCGTACATACTATTGCACCACCTTTGGTAACTTAATTTGTCCACCAATCTTACGTTTGGAGTTACGTAAAGCAACTTCTCTATTAAGAGGTTCTGCTGGTTCGTCTTCTCTTAAATAAGAGGTGGTACATTCAAATGGGAAAACCATTGGTTCAAGGCTATCGAGCGATTTATCAGAACCAATAATCTCCATTTGTTTAGTGATAACATCAAACTCTTTGAGTAATGTTTCATACTCAGAGTCAGACATATCAAATAGCAATCTTTTTGCTGCGTCTTTTAATACATTGATATCGTAGTTTTTCATAACGGCTTTATATGATACTATTTTTGAAGTAATTCTTCAAACTCTTCTTCATTAAGAGTCTTTATACCTAGAGCGTGTGCTTTATCAAGTTTTGAGCCTGCTTCTTCACCAAAAATGACGTAATCAGTTTTAGCAGAAACAGAGCCCGCAACCTTTGCTCCAAGGTTTTCTAAAATCTCGGTTGCTTCTTTTCTACCATACTTTGAAAGTGTTCCAGTAAGGACACAAGTTTTACCATAGAAAGGCGAATTTGTATCGACTGTGATTTTACCTAAATATGTAAAATTAAGGCCTTTTTCACGGAGATTTTCAATCATTTCTCTATTTTTCTCGTCGTGGAAGAACTCATAAATTGAGTGGGCAGAAACTGGACCAACATCAGGTATTGCAAGTAAATCTTCTTCAGTTAACTCAAAGAATTTATCAAGCTCAACAAAACGTTTTGCAAGAATCTTAGCCATCTTCTCGCCAACTTCTTTAATTCCAAGACCAAAGAGTAATTTTTCAAGAGAATTATTTTTTGAATTTTCAATTGCATCTAATAGATTATCAACTGACTTTTCTTGCCAACCTTCTCTTCCAACTATCTCGTCTCTGCGTTTGTAAAGTTCATAAATAGATGGTATTGAATCAATAAGGCCTGCATTGAAGAACTCTTCGCAAACTTTATCGCCCATTGTTTCAATATCCATGGCATCTCTACTAGAGAAGTGAATCATTCCTTCAATTTGTCTAGCTGGACAAGTTGGAGAAACACAGAAATGCATAGCATCTTTCTTTACTAATGGTGCTCCACAAACTGGGCATTTATCAATCATAATAAAGTCATCTTCAAGACCAGTTCTTCTTTCTGGGAGTGCTCTAACAACTTCTGGAATAACATCACCGGCTTTTCTAATTACAATGTAATCACCAATCTTTAAGCCTTTTTCATTAACAAAATCTTCATTATGAAGGGTTGCTCTTGAAATGGTTGATCCAGCGACTTTGGTTGGGGTAATAACAGCATTTGGCGTAATCTTTCCAGTTCTACCAACTGTGAAAATAATATCTTCTAATTTTGTAACAACTTCCTCTGGTGGGAATTTATAAGCAATTGCCCATTTTGGAGTTTTAGCTGTATAACCTAAAATGTTATATTTTGTAATATCGTTAACTTTAATAACAATACCATCAATATCGTATGCAAGACTTTGTCTTTTTGCGGTATATTCTTCAATGTATTTAATAACTTCATCAATGCCATTACAAATTCTACGCTCTGGATTTGTTCTAAAACCAATTGATTGGATATAATCCAAAGCATCACTGTGTTTCTTAAATCCAAGTTCATCAGCATTAACTAAATAATACCAATAAGCTTCAAGTTTTCTTGATGCTGCTACTGAGCTATCAAGTTGTCTAATTGATCCTGCTGCTGCATTTCTTGCATTAGCAAGTAATTGTTCGCCCTTTTCTTCACGAGCTTTGTTTAAATCTTCCAAAACTTTCTTTGGCATATAAACTTCGCCACGAACTTCAAAAGGTCTAGCTTCTTTAACTCTGGTTGGAATTGAATGGATGGTTAAAACGTTATTTGTAACATCTTCGCCTTCATTTCCGTCACCACGAGTTGCAGCATAGTTAATTTTTCCATCGACGAAGTCGAGTGACATAGCAAGACCATCAATTTTCATCTCACACATGTATTCAATTTTGTCTTCGCCTAGAACATCACGAATCTTTTTATCGAAGCCTCTCATATCATCAGCATTAAATGCATTTGCGAGCGAGAGCATCATGCGTTTGTGACGAATCTTTTGGAATTCATCTAAAACTTTTCCACCAACTCTTTGAGTTGGAGAAAGAGGTGTAACTAACTCTGGGAATTCTTTTTCAATAGCAATAAGTTCGTTCATTAAACGATCATATTCACTATCAGGAACACTTGGGTTGTCTAAAACATAATATTCATATGAATATCTTTCGACAGTAAGAGTAATTTCTTCTGCTCTTGCTTTTGCTTCTTTTAGTGTCATGCTAACGCTCCTTTCGATTCTTTTGATACTTTTGGATGAGATGCTAGAATTGATTTTCTACCATGCTCTTCGAATTCTATTTGTAAGATTGTTCCATCTATAATGGAGACAACAATTCCCCGGCCGAATGTTTCGTGAATTGCAACATCTCCAACCTTCCAATCGGTAATACCGTTGTCTTTTGGTGGAGGTGGAGCGTCAGACATTTGAGATTCATATCCATCAAAGTGTCTATCTGAATAGAACCCAAATGATTCTTCAAATGATGGCTGAGGTCTTGGGGTGTAATATCCCTTAGGTATTACTTCAAGACCAGCCTCTTTAATAAACTGAGATGGAGCTGCGTTTTGTTCAAGAATAAATGAGTAACCAGTATTTAATGAAACATAAAGATTCTTTTTGGCTCTGGTAAATGCAACATAAGCTAGTCTTCTTTCCTCTTCTTGTCCGTCTTCGCCCGATTCATCAACAGTTCTTCTGCTTGGGAAGACTCCATCAGCCATCGAAATGACGAAAACATGGTCATATTCAAGACCTTTTGCAACGTGAATTGTCATTAGTGAGACATAATTTCCGTCTTTAATTTCATCTTGTGAAGTTTGAAGAGATGCATTCTCTAAATAAGTCTCAAAACTTGAGTCTGGATTCTTACGTAAAAATGATGTGATGTCTTCAAATAATTCCTTAACGTTTCCGATTCTATCTTCTGCTGTTTCGTCGTCGCTTGAGAGATATTCAAAGTAACCCAAATCGCGAATAAAATCTTCAAGAACTTTTGAGTAAGCTTCTAGATTTTGTTCGAGTTTTGCATGGGTTTCTTTGATTTTTTCAATAATTGTGGTCAATGCCATGATGTTCTTGGCTTTGATTTCTGTTGAGTAATTTTGTATCTGATCGATGTAATCAAAATATGATAAACCAGCCATCTCTTTTTCAGCTTTCAAAGCGTCCATTGTTGTGTCGCCAATTCCTCTTCTTGGCACATTAACAATCCTTTCAAAACTTAAGTCATCTGAGTGGTTATAAATGAGTCTAAAATATGCTAAAACATCCTTAATTTCTCTTCTTTGGAAGAACTTCATGCCACCGAAAATTTCATAAGGTATTCCGCGACGCATAAGTTCACTTTCAAATGGCTGTGTAAGGTATGCTGCTCTATATAAAATTGCAATATTACGATAAGTTGTACCTGGATTTTTACGAACAATGTTTTCAATTTGGTTAATAACCCAAGTTGCTTCATCTTCCCTACGTCTAGAACACTCTACAACAACAGGGCCTCCAAGTTCAGACTCTGTAAATAAGTCTTTTGGAACTCTTTTCTTGTTGTATGCAATTAATTTATTAGCGTGATTAAGGATTGTTTTAGTTGAACGATAGTTTCTTGAAAGAATAAGTGTTTCGGCTAATGGGAATGTCTTTTGGAAATTCAAAATAATATTCTGATTAGCGCCTCTCCATGTATAGATTGTTTGGTCTGGATCACCAACTACATAAAGATTTGTGTTATCGTTCATAAGTAATCTGACAAGCTTAAATTGAACATCGTTTGTGTCCTGGAACTCATCGATTAAAATATGGTCAATTCTGTTTTGCCATTTTTTCTGAATATCCGGGAAATCACTGAGAATTTTAATGGTTTTTAGGAGTAAATCATCAAAATCAAGGGAAAGCATTCTGTCTTTTCTTTCCTCATACATATGAAAAATTTTGAGTGCAGTTTTGGCGTTTGGAGAAGCATATCTATCGAGTACAACATCTTCAGGATAAAGGCCTCGACATTTGTTTGCTGAAATAAATCCAATCGCGTATTTTACTGTGTCATCGTTTTTCTTAAATCCTAAATCAACACCGATGTTTTTAATTAAAGTTTCGGTATCTTCATCATCCATAATGGTAAAGTTGTTTGGGAATTGAAGAACATCGATTTCTTTTCTTAAGAATTTAGCACACCAACTATGGAATGTTGATACAGAGAGTCCATGTCCGCATCCATGTAAAAGATTAAGAGCTCTTTCTTTCATTTCGGCGGCAACTTTATTTGTAAATGCAATAGCTACAATCTTGCTTGGATCTACATTTTTCTCAGAAATAAGATAGGAAATTCTGTAGGTTAAAACTCGAGTCTTTCCAGATCCTGCGCCAGCAACAATTCTGGCATACTTTGCATCAGTCGAAACTGCAGCATATTGTTGTTCGTTTAATAAATTAGTATAATCCATAAA
>JAGHUR010000019.1 GCA_018064745.1 Candidatus Fiminaster equi | reverse complement strand
GCTCGTATTAGAGAAATTCAACGTATTAACCAAGAACCAGTCTCTTTAGAGACTCCTATTGGTGAAGAAGACGATTCACACTTAGGAGATTTCCTTGAAGATAAGGAAGTTGAATCACCAAGTGAATACACAACAAAATCACTTTTAAAAGATGAACTTTACGATGTTATGCAAGAATTAACAGAACGTGAAGCAAGAGTTCTTGAACTTCGTTATGGCTTACGCGATAACCACCCAAGAACACTTGAAGAAGTCGGAAAAGAATTTGGCGTCACACGCGAACGTATTCGTCAAATTGAAGCAAAAGCTATTAAAAAATTAAGAGCACGTAAACGTGTTTCTCGTTTAGGTGACTATAGAGAAGTCAGAAATTAATGCAAATTCCAAAACGATTAGAAGTCATTGGAGAATTAATTCATGAAGGTGCCTATGTCGCTGATATTGGCGCTGATCATGGTCTTTTAGAGCGTTACATTGCTAATCATTTAAAAGATTACCATATTTTAGCAGTTGAAAATAAAAAAGGTCCTATGTCTGCACTTAGTGCAGCAACTAAAGATTTGCCTAATGTTATTTTATCTTTAAGTGATGGAATTGAAGCTGTTAATGAACAATATGACACAATCGTTTTAGCAGGGATGGGTGGAGACAATATTATTTCTATCCTCTCCAAATATCCTGAAAAAGTAAAAACTGTAAAAAACATTATTGTTGATGCACATTCATTTATTCCGAAAGTTCGAAGAACATTAGTTGATTTTGGCTTTGATATTGAAGTTGAAAAATTAGTGTTAGAAGCAGGAGTATATTACAATGTTATTTCTTTTAAAAGAAATAGTAATCAGCAAAATTATTCTCAAGATGAATTAGAATTTGGATACAATTTAAGCAAAGATCCGTTGTTTAAGGATTATAAAAATTATCTTTTAAACAGATACCAAAAAATCTTGAATGATATGGAAAATTCAAATTGCAAAAATAAAAAAAATAAAGAGATTTTAAACGAGATGAGGAGGTTTAAATCTTATGAATAAAATTAAGTTATTTAGAGCTTTATCAAATCAATTCCCAAAAACACTTAAAAGTAGGGGCGACAGAGTCGGTTTAATGACAGGAAGACTTCCAAATGACATCAAATCAATTTTACTTTGTTTAGATTTTGATGAAACAGTTCTTAACTATGTTAAGAAATTGGATAAAAAACCTGACATGATTCTAACTCATCATCCTTTTATTTATGGTCCAAGAAAGAAAGTCTTAATGCGCAATGACGCAAAACGATATGTGTGTGAAGAAATTGATAAACTCGGTGTTCCAGTTTATTCTATGCACACAAACTTTGATACAGGTAAAGGCGGCATGAATGATGCTTTAGCCAATGCATTAAAACTTAAAAATATTCATCCTCTTGAAACATGCGCTATGGCACGTGGTGGAGAGCTAAGAGAGCCGATGGAAATACATGATTTTGCATTATATGCAAATAAATGTTTAGGATTGAGTTATTCCCATTTGATTTTTGCAGGTAAGAAAACTATTAAATCAGTTGCAATTATTGGTGGTGGCGGTTCAAGAGAATTTCCATTAGCTCAAAAAGAAGGTTATGACATTTACATTTCTGGCGATATTCCTCATCATGCAAGAAGAGATGTAATTTCAGCCCATTACAATTTCCTTGATTGTTCACATGAAATTGAAAGAATTTTTATGCCAACAATGAAAAAGATTCTTCTTGGAATCGATCCAACTTTAAAAGTTGAAATTGTAGACCACGAAGAAATCCCTGAATTAATTAAGTAATTTAGCTTTAATTTGTTCAATGACTTCTTTTGGAGTTGAAGCTCCCGAAGAAATTGCAATATGAGAAAGACCTAAAAGGTCTTTTTCTTTTATATCATCAGCATTTTGAATAAGTTCAACGCTAATATTTGGATAATGTTTTTTAGCAAGTTCAAATAATGTTTTTGAGTTATTTGAGTTTAACCCGCCAACAACATAAATTTTATCGACATCATTATCAATTTTTAAAATGGCATCTTGTCTTAATGTTGATGCATTACAAATTCCTTTAATAAATTTTGCATTCTTATATTTCAAAGAAATATTTTCGTAAATTAATGAAACTTCCGAGGCTGAAAGCGTTGTTTGTGAAATCACGGTTGGTGAATCATTATCAATTTCTGGAATTATTGGATTTTTCACATCAATAAAATGAACTTTACTTCCTAGTGAAAGCGAAGCGTTTGCTTCTGGGTGATTTTTAACACCAATATAAAATACATCATTTTCTTTAGAAATTTCGTTATTTATTTCTTGCATTGATTTCTTTACGAATGGACAAGTTGCATCTACAATCTTGTGACCATTTTTTGAAAGCTTTTCTTCAATTGCTTTTGAGTGTCCATGAGCAGTTAAAATGACAATTGATGGTTCTTTAATCTCGTCAATTAGTTCGTCTAATGACGAATCCTTCTTAAAAATGGTCTTTATACCATGTTTTTCAAGAGTTTCTAATGTGTTAGAGTTATGAACAAGCATTCCTAAAACAACAACGTTATTTGAGCTATTTTCTTGTTTGGTTTTTATTGCAAGGTTGATGGCGAGATTAACACCTGCGCAATAACCATAAGGTTCCAAAACTGTAACTTTCATGTGTTCTATAATACCACATTTGTAATTTTACGTGTATAATAAAGCGCGGGAAAAATTATGTCATTTAAAGCTATTAACTTATCTGAATCGATGATCAAGTCTCTTGCTAGACAAGGTTTTCGTGAACCTTCTGAGATTCAATTAAGAGCAATTCCTAAAGCATTAAAAGGTGAAACTTTAATGGTTCAAAGTGCAACAGGAACTGGCAAAACTTTATGCTTTTTAATTCCAATTATTGACCAAATTGATTTAAAAAATCAAAATGTTCAATCAATCATAATTGCTCCTACTAGAGAACTTGCAAAGCAAATCTTTGATTTTGCAGTTCCTTTCATGCAAGAATTCACAGGACTAAAAATTAAATTATTTAAGTCTGGAGTTGAAAGAGAAGAAACCGAAAAAGGTTTGTCTGTTCCTCCTCATATTATTATTGGGACTCCAGGAAGACTTGCAGATATTTTAGGAAAAAATCTATCACTTAGATTTGTTAATACTATAGTATTAGATGAAGCTGACATGCTTTTAAGAGAAGGCTTCTTTGGAGAAATTGACAAAGTTGTTGATAAGACAAATAAGCCAAGATTTTTGGTTTATTCAGCAACATTAGAAAGCAATTTAGCACATGAACTTGAAAAGTATATTGGACCAAATGTTCCTGTTATTAACGAAGAAACCATGACAGCTTCAAATGTTAGCCACTATCTTGTTGATATTAGACATAATGATGTATTAATATCATTGGAAACAATGATTGACGTTATTAAACCTTATCTTTTACTTGTATTTGCATCTAAAAAAGAAACTGCTAATGAGATTTATGCTGCTTTAAGAGCAAAGAAATACAAAGCAGGTTTACTTACTGGTGATTTGAATGCTAGAGAAAGAAAAGCTGTCTTAAGACAAATTAAAAATGATGAGATTTATATTTTAGTGTGTTCAGATATGGCAGCTCGCGGACTTGATATTCCTGATGTCACAGACGTCATCAATGTTGATCTCCCAAATAACCTTGAATTTTACTATCACAGAGCTGGTAGAACTGGACGTTTTAACAAGTCCGGAAATTGCTATACTTTCTATAACAATGACAAGACTGCAAAACCACTTGCTTTAGTGCAAAATGGTGTTCCATTTAAGTATTTAATACTTAAAGATAATCAATTAGTTGAGGGACACCCAATTGAAAAGTCTCATCCAAATAGAAGAAAAGTTGATGAGGAACTTCAAAAAGAAATTAGCAAAATTAAGGCCCAAGGCGGACGTAATAAAAAAGTTAAACCTGGCTATAAGAAAAAACAAAAAGAAGCTATTGCTAAAGCAAAACAAAAACGTAGACGTGAAATAATCCGTAAAGATATTAGACGTCAACGCGTTGAACGTTATAAGAGGGAGAACCAAAATGGATAAAGAACTTTATATTGGATCACATGTTTCAATGTCATCACCTAAATATTATTTAGGTTCTGTTGAAGAAGCCATCTCTTATGGTGCTAATACATTGATGTTTTATACAGGTGCTCCACAAAATTCGTTTAGACTTCCAATTGAAAAATTAAGAATTGAAGAAGGACGTGCTTTATTAAAAGCAAATGGCTTTAATGAAGACAAAATCATTGTCCATGCTCCATACATTATTAATATTGCCAACCAATTAAATGATGTTAACTATGGAATGGCAAAATCTGTACTTCTTAACGAAGTTAAGAGAACAGCAGCATTTGGTTGCAAAACCTTAGTATTACATCCAGGCAGCCACGTTAATACAGGTGTCGAAAACGGAATCGATTCCATTGTAAAAGCACTTGATGAAGTTCTTGATAAAGATGGAACTGATGTAAAAATTGCACTTGAAACAATGGCTGGAAAAGGTTCTGAAATGGGTACAAGTTTTGAACAAATGGCCGAAATCATTTCTAAGACAAAACATCCAGAAAGAATCGGAATTTGTCTTGACACTTGTCACATTAGTGACAATAACTATAATATTAATGACTTCGACAAGATTCTTGACAATGTAGAAAAAACAGTCGGTTTAGATAAACTATTAGTCATTCATGTCAATGATTCCAAGAATGATGTTGGAGCACATAAAGATAGACACGAAAACATTGGTTATGGATTCATAGGATTTGATGCATTAAATGCAGTGGTCCACAATCCAAGAATCCCAGGAGTCCCAAAAATTCTTGAAACTCCATTTGTTAATGAAATGCCTCCATATAAAGAAGAAATTGCTATGTTCAAAGCAGGCAAGTTCAATGATTGGAGAAAATAAAAAGACCTTAAGGTCTTTTTTTATAACTTTTTAATTTCATTGCACAGTTCTTCGAAGATTTTATCTTCTGGGACTGTTTTAATTATTTCTTCTTTTTTGAAGATAACCCATTGGCCTTTTCCACCTGCGCATCCAATGTCTGCACGTTTAGCTTCGCCTGGGCCATTAACGATACAACCCATAACAGCAACTGTTTTATTTATTTTATTATCTTCAAGGAACTTTAGCACTTGCTTAGCAAGTGGGACTAAGTTTACTTGGGTTCTTCCACATGTTGGACAAGAAATTAAAGTAGGGTAATCATTTCTAATTTCTAAGTCTTTAAGAAGTCTTCTACAAGCACGAACTTCTTCTTGAGGTTCATCTGAAAGGGAAATTCTGATTGTATCGCCAATTCCATCTAGAAGGATTGGGGCAAGACCAGCAGTAGATCTAATCATTCCGATATCTTTTGGACCAGCTTCAGTAATTCCTAAATGGAGTGGATATTTGAATTTTTTGGATGCAAGTCGATAAGCTTCAACAGTTTCTAGGACATGCGAACCTTTAAGAGATATGACAACGTCATAAAATCCCATTTTCTCGAGCATTTTGACTGTCTTTGAGGCTGACTCGACTAATTCCTTAGCCTTAACAATTGATGTATCATTATTGACTTCTTTATCAATTGAACCTGAATTAACTCCGATTCTAATTGGGATGTGTTTTGCCTTGCAAAGATCTACAACCTTTTTAACATTTTCTGGGCTGCCGATATTTCCTGGATTTAATCTAACTGCATTTACGCCTGAATTTATAGATTCGATTGCAAGTCTGTAATCGAAGTGAATATCGGCGATTAACGGAATAGAAATTTGTTTAACAATTTCTTTTATTGCTTTAGCATCATCCATGTCTAAAACTGAGACGCGCATTAAATCTGCACCTAATAAGGTGCATTCGTTGATTTGTTTTACAACTTCATCAACTTTAGAGGTCTTAATATTACACATTGATTGAATCAAAACTTTGTTTGATCCACCAATGGTAATGTTACCGATTTTAATGCTTTTAGTATTAACTCTTGGCATAGATTTCATACGTAGATTATAACAAAGATTAAATATCTTGTAGATATATTTTATTCTTTGTGCTATTATTTTTGAGCAAATTGCAAAGGAGATAAACCTATGCCAAGAGATAACATTACACTTAAGTGCACAGTCTGTGGTGAAGAAAACTACATCACAAACAAGAATAAAAAAGAGCATCCGGACAGATTAGAAACCAAAAAATACTGCTGGAAATGCAAAAAGCACACAGTGCACAAGGAGAAAAAGTAAGGATTATATCCTTATTTTTTTGATTTATGGTCGATATTTATTATTCAAGAGTAGCTTGCAACTGTTACGTCATGTATAACGCTAATAATGACGCTTTTTTAGTTGATCCAGGTTATTCACTTAATAATGGATTAATTGACCATATTAAAAAATTAAATAAGAATATTAAGGCAATTCTTATAACACATGGTCACTATGACCATATTTATGCCTTAAAAGACGTATTAGAGCTCTATAAAGATGCAAAAGTTTATATTTTGAGGGATGAAAAAGACTTTTTAGTTGATCCAAGTTTAAATTTAACAGACAAAGATTACAATGAGTTAGGAATTGAAACTTTTAGTTTCATGCCTCAAAATATTGAATTTTTAGATGATGGAGACATCATTAATGTTGTTGGATATGAAATTAAAGTAATTGCAACTCCATTCCACACGAAAGGAAGTTGCTGTTACTATGTCGAAAGTGAAAAAGTTCTTTTCACTGGAGACACTCTTTTCTATACAACAATAGGCAGAAGTGATCTTCCAACAGGCTCTAATAAAACGATTTCTTCTTCTTTGAAGAAGTTGGTAGGTTTACCAGAAGGAATTAAAGTTTATCCTGGCCATGGTTTTATCACTGATTTAGATAGAGAGAAGAAATATAATAG